>CAIPGC010000026.1 GCA_903864505.1 uncultured beta proteobacterium
CGGAAATTGTCAACCTAGTTGTCGCCTGAACACCTGCGATTATGCTGCAATTTTGAGCTCTAATTCTCCTTCTATTTCCTCGTCTTTTGCGGCGATCTGCTGATCCGGATTCAAGTGCACCACAAGTATTGGCTTCCAGTTTCTAGTGGTGCCGCTCCAGCGTTCAGGACATCGTTTTTTCGCAGCCTCATAGACGATGCTACGCTTCTCCAATAATGCGGTGTCGAGGCCAGCATGGCGCTCTGCCGGGGTCACAAAGTTGATCGCGCTGTGCCGATGCTCTTCGTTGTACCACTGCACAAATACACCAACCCATTGCCTTGCAGCGAGCAGACTTTCAAAGGCCCGATGCGGATAAGCGGGTCTGTATTTCAAGGTCTTAAACAGCGCTTCCGAGTACGGATTATCATTGCTGACAGCCGGACGACTGAACGATGGCGAAACACCCAGCGCTTGCAAAGTTGCCAGCATGGTAGCGCCTTTCATTGGATGGCCGTTGTCTGAATGTAGTACCACCTGATCCTCCTTGATGGCTTCCCGTGCGCAAATATCACGCATCACGTCGCCCGCCAATTCACCGCTTTCCGATTCATAAATCTGCCAGCCAATGATCTTGCGGCTAAAAATATCCATGAACAAATACAGATAAAAATAGATACCCTTGACCGGTGTCGGTAAATACGTGATGTCCCAGCAAAACAACTGGTTCGGCGCAGTAGCGCACAGCGCACGTGGTTTGTGGCGACGTTGCGCGGGACGTTCTGCACCACGATGACGGAGTAGATTCTCGGCTTTCAGAATGCGATAGAAGGTTGATTCAGAAACGATATATTCGCCACGATCAGCCAGTATCGGCACGATTTGAGAAGGTGGCAGACTGCCAAACTCAACCGAGTTGGCCACCGTCAAAACCTTTTGACGCTCCACTACGCTCAGCCTGTTAGACGGCATTTGTACCCGACTGGGACGTTGATCACCCAATGTCTGATCAATCTGCCAACGCTGCAAGGTTCGTTCGCTAAGGTTAATAACCATACACGCACGATCCTGCCTTGCGCCGGAATTCATGGCTTCCTGCACTATGGCGATGATCTCGCCGCGCTCTACAAGGGGAGTCATTTGACCTCGTCCTCCCAGAGCGCGCGGAATTTTTTTTGCAGGATCAGCAATGCTGCCGCCTCCGCCAGTGCGTGATCTTTACGTGCTATTTCACGCTTGAATTGCTTGACCTCATCTTTTAAAACACGTATTTCCTGACTACCATCGACAGCCTTGGCACCAGCACAAAAAGCCACTTTCCAACTGGATAAATGATGGACAAACAACCCGTTTTCTCGACACCAGGTCTGCAAGGCTTCACCCGACAGGCCGTGTGTTTGATGCAATGCGATCAACTGCTGCTCAGGCGTCCAATCTTTCGGGCGACGTTCTTTATTCGCCGGCAGACCAACCGTAGCCACTGCTTTTTTTCTCATCCAATAAGTTACCGTATGACAATTAACGTTTAGCTCCTCAGCGACCGACTTCACCGACCGCTTGCCACGCGAATATACCTTGAATAACGCCTGCTCGATAAATGCTTCTGAATATCGTATGACCATTGTCGTCTCCACACCTCAAAGTTAATTTTTTGAGGCGACAACTAGTCTGACACCGGGGGCGCAAGTGGATCAGAAACACCGAGGAGGTAGCGGAGCCTGCCTACCAGCGGAGTAAGCAACCCGGCAAACTGACCGCCTTTCATGAGTCGTTGGAGCAGGCGCTCAAGGCGGATTCCCTCCGCCACAAACGAAACAGACGGACAGCCAAAGACCTGTATGCTCAAATCAAGCTTGATGGCTATCAGGGCGGCTATACCGGCGTAACTGATTTCATCCGTGCGTGGCGTGAACGTGAAGGCAAACAGCCCCGCGCGTTTGTGCCGCTGAAGTTTGAACTGGGCGAGGCATTCCAGTTTGACTGGAGCGAAGAAGGTCTGGTCATTGGCGGCATTTACCGGCGCATGCAAGTCTCTCACCTCAAATTGTGCGCCAGTCGAGCCTTCTGGTTGGTTGCCTACCCGAGTCAGGGACACGAAATGCTCTTCGATGCGCACACCCGCTCCTTCACGGCACTGGGCGGCATTCCCCGGCGCGGCATATACGACAACATGAAGACGGCGGTTGATCGCGTCAATAAGGAGACTGGTCGTGTCGTCAACGCACGCTTTGCGGTGATGTGCGCGCACTACCTGTTTGATGCCGACTTCTGCAACGTGGCTTCCGGTTGGGAGAAAGGCGTGGTCGAGAAGAACGTGCAGGACAGTCGCCGTCGTATCTGGCTGGATGCGCAGAATTTACGATTTAGTTCCTTTGATGAGCTCAATATCTGGCTGGGAGAACGCTGTCGGTCACTGTGGGGTGAGTTACAACATCCTGAGTTCAAGGGACTTAGCGTAGCCGAGATGCTGGAACAGGAACAGGCGTTGATGATGCCCATGCCTACCCCCTTTGACGGCTATGTAACCGATCAGGTCAAGGTATCTGGCACCTGTCTGGTCAGCGTGCAATGTAACCGTTACTCGGTGCCCTGCGAATGGGCGGGAAAGCAGGTCAATTATAGAATCTATCCAACCCAAATCTGCGTAGTAGCCGGTGGCAGCATCGTCGCCACACACGAGCGTCTGACCGAACGGGGTAACGTTCGCTATGACTGGCAGCACTACATTTCCTTGGTGGAGCGTAAACCCGGCGCACTCAGAAACGGCGCGCCCTTTGCTGATATGCCGACACCTCTGCTGCAATTGCGTAAGGGATTAATGCGCGATACGGGTGGTGACAAGATCATGGCACAGGTATTGGCTGTCATTCCGCGCGCAGGACTTGCCGCTGTGCTGGTGGCGGTGGAACTGGTACTCGAGTCTGGCGTCATCAGTGCCGAACACGTTATCAACGTGGTGGCTCGTCTCAAAGAAGGGCCGACTCCAGCCTGCGTGGAAACCAGTTTGCAGCTCAAGGAAGCGCCGCTCGCCGACACCAGTCGTTACGACACGCTGCGAGACACAGATGACGCGGACATCAACATGATCGAGGTGAGTCA
>CAIPGC010000027.1 GCA_903864505.1 uncultured beta proteobacterium
CAGCGTGAACGCATGGAATCACTTATAGCCAATCGGAGACCCTTCTCTATGATGGCGTTGAACCTGGATGACTTCCTGCTGGTCAACAACAACCTGGGTCTAAGAGGTGGAAATGCCATCATGGCTCAAGCCGCTAGGACTATTCAGAATGAGATTGGGAGCATTGGGCAAGGAATTACGTATACCGATTGTTGCGGAGGGTGTTGAGACTTCGGAACAGGCGCAACAAGTGCGATCATTGGGCGTGCGTTATGCACAGGGATGGTTCTACGCGCGGGCCATGACTGGTGACGACTGTGGCTGGTGGCTATCGAACAATTTGAAGGGGCGCACCCATGAAGAAGCCGCCGCATCGGATTTCATGGGCCTGACCTGAGGTGGGATTGCCACAAAAACGCCGGACGTTTCCCGGTTCAAATTCTGGATAGTTTCGATCGTTGCATTGTGGTCAAGCGCGGGGAACGGACACTATCGTCCCTACTGCCGACGAACATTCGACTTTGCGCCACAATGAGCGGGATTAACATGACCGGCACGTAAAGGCCTTCCATGCAACCGCTCTACCGGAACTTTGAAACCCAGGCGCAGATCGATACTCAGTACAACCCGTCGCTCGCTTTGGCTGCGGGTGACAACCCGATGCAGCATTTCGCACGCCGTGCAGTCGAAGCGCGCTCGACCTTGCAAAACTCACTGGATGTCCCTTACGGGCCCACATTGGCAGAAACCCTGGACATTTTTCCCGCTGACACACCGAACGCGCCTGTATTTGTTTTTGTCCACGGGGGCTACTGGCGCGCGCTCTCCAGCAAGGACTTCAGCGGTATTGCTTTGGGACTGCATGCTCTGGGCATCACTGCAGTGGTCGTCAACTACGCGCTGTGTCCGTATGTCATCATCGACGAGATTGTTCGCCAGACGCGCGCCGCCTGCGCATGGGTGGTGCGCAACATCGCGCAGCACGGTGGCGATCCGTCGCGGGTCGCCATTGGTGGCCACTCGGCCGGAGGCCACCTGTGCGCGATGGCGTTACAAACCGAATGGGCAAGGGACTACGGCTTGCCTCAGAATCCGTTCGCTGCTGCCATTCTGGTCAGTGGCCTCTACGATCTGGCTCTACTGCGATATAGTTATTTGCAGCCCATGATTCAACTTGATGAGGCTACCGTCCGGCGATGCTCGCCCGCGTTCAACGTGCGTCCTTGTGCCACGCCTCTGTGGATTACATGGGGCGGAGCCGAAAGCAGCGAGTTTGCGCACCAGTCAGAGTTGTACTACGGTGCATGGTTGGCGCTGGGAAACCAGGCGCTGTTGGAGGAGCAGCCCCATGCCAACCACTTCACTGCCATTCATGGGTTCGAATCACCGAGCAGTCCGATTTGCCAGTGGTTAAACAACACATTGAAAGGGACAGTCCCATGAACTACTCGGCATCGCTTGACCCATCGGCTGAGCCCTATCGCGATCGTAAACGCTATGCGTGGATTTTTTCGTTGCTGGTGCCGTGCACGGTGCTGATCGGTCCAGGGTTGATGATAACCACAGGTGACGCACGCGCACTGTGGATTCCGGTGACCTTCTTTTATCTAGTGATGCCCCTCATGGACTGGATTCTGGGGGAGGATTTGAGCAACCCGCCCGAAAGCGCGGTGCCGGCGCTCGATGCCGACATGTACTACCGCTGGATCACGTTCCTCCTTGTGCCGATTTTGTGGGCCGCGTTCATCTTTAGCTCCTGGTTTGTGGCACACCATGTCCTGCCCGCGCATGGCATGCTGGCCATGGTTTTGATTACAGGAACGGTCGGAGGCTTTTGCATCAACCTGGGGCACGAGTTGGGTCACAAGAACACGCCTCTGGAGCGATGGTTAGCCAAAGTGATTCTTGCGCCGACGGCGTACGGCCATTTTTCGGTCGAACACAATCGGGGCCACCATCGGGACGTTGCCACACCAATCGACCCCGCTTCGTCACGCATGGGGGAATCTATTTACGGTTTTGTCCGGCGTGAAATGCCCGGTGCCCTGCGACGCGCCTGGACTCTGGAAGCGGATCGTCTGCGGCGCAACGGAATTGCCGTCTGGTCGCTGAACAACGAAATCCTGCAACCTGCATTGCTGACGCTGATCTTGTGGACCATGCTAACGGCGTGGCTCGGTCCCGGGATTCTGCCATTTCTGATAATCGCCTCGTTCTGGTCCAACTTTCAACTCACGCTGGCCAACTACGTGGAACATTACGGCCTGCTGCGTGCGCAGCATGCTCCTGGCAAGTACGAGACTTGCCAACCCCACCACTCCTGGAACAGCAATCACATTTTTTCCAACTGGGCCTTGTTTCATTTGCAGCGCCACTCCGATCACCACGCACACCCCCTGCGGCGCTACCAGGCGCTACGCCACTTTGACAGGTTGCCGCGTTTGCCCAGTGGCTACTTCGGCATGTTCACGCTCACCTACTTTCCGCCACTGTGGCGCCACGTGATGGATGAGCGCCTGCTGGCAGTAGTGGGGCGCGATGCATCAAAGATCAACCTGGATCCGGGCAAGCGTGCTGACCTGGTGCGCCGCTACCGACTGCACGATAGTGGGGCGACGGTGGTGGGTGATACGCATTGAACATCGGAACTGGCTTGCTGCGCTGGAGTCTGGCCGCCGCCGTCGCGCTGCTGGCCTTGACTGGCTGCGCGGACCTGCCGTACTACTGGCAATCGGTCAGCGGTCACGTACAACTCCTGCGTGCCGCGCAACCGGTGGAACAGTGGATGGCAGACCCATCGACTTCAGATCGGCTGAAGGACCAACTCGCGCTGTCCCAGCGTATTCGTCGTTTTGCCGTCGCTGATTTGGCGCTTCCTGACAACAACAGCTACCAGCGTTACGCCGATGTACAGCGCTGGGCCGTGGTGTGGAATGTGGTGGCGGCACCGGCGTGGTCGCTCACCCTGAAGACCTGGTGCTTTCCGGTCGCAGGCTGTGTTGGTTACCGCGGCTATTTTGACGAGACACAGGCCAGAACACAGGCAAGTGAATTGAAAAATCAGGGTTTGGAGGTTAGCGTCTATGGCGTGCCTGCCTATTCCACGTTGGGCTGGCTGAATTGGGTCGGCGGGGATCCCCTGTTGAGCACCTTTATTCACTACCCTGAGGGCGAACTGGCGCGCATGATTTTTCACGAACTCGCGCACCAGGTGGTGTATATCCCGGACGACACCCGGTTCAACGAGTCTTTTGCCTCGGCCGTTGAGCGACTGGGTAGCGAACAATGGATGGAATCACATGCCTCAGAAAAAGCCCGCCAGGAATTCGCTTTGCTGAACCAGCGACGTGCGCAGTTTCGATCCCTGGTGCAGGCAACCCGCCAGGCCTTGGTGAAGATTTATGCAGAGACAAGTACACAGGAACCTCCAACTGCGGTCCAGACTGCGGCAAAGACCAGGGCAATGCAGGAGTTTCGGAATCGGTACCAGCAATTGAAGGAAGGATGGGATCCTGCAAGTGCGCCGTTACCGAAATTTGGTAACTACGATGCATGGGTAGAGCATGCAAACAATGCTGCATTTGGGGCGCAAGCCGCCTATGACGATCTGGTGCCCCACTTCGTTGCCCTGTTTGAACGTGAATCCCAGGGTGTCACCGGCGCAGAAGCTTGGCGGCGTTTCTTCGCGAGGGTGGAACAGATGAAGGAATTGTCCCCGGCCGTGAGAATGCAGGCACTAGAACCCAACCAGAAGGGTCAATTGCTTTGAGTACTCGCTGCGTTTTTGGCCGCATGCTGGTATTGCTGGCGTGCATTGCGCCTACCGTATATGCGGATGAAGTTTCCGTGGCAGTGGCTGCCAACTTCACTGCACCGATGAGGCAAATTGCTGCGGCATTTGAGAAAGACACCGGGCATACCGTCGTGGCAGCCTTTGGGGCCACCGGTAAGTTTTACGCACAGATCAGGAACGGAGCACCCTTTCAAGTGCTGCTGTCTGCCGACCAGGAAACGCCTACGAGGTTGGTCCGGGAACGTGCGGCAGTCGCAGGTAGCCAGTTTACTTATGCAATTGGCAAACTTGTGCTTTGGTCTGCCATGCCGGGATTGGTGGATGGTGCGGGCGCGGTGTTAACGCAAGGCGGTTTTAGCCATATTGCGCTGGCGGACCCAAAGCTGGCGCCCTACGGCGCGGCGGCTATCGAGGCGATGCAGTCGTTGGGCGTATTGGAAACCTTGCGGGCAAAAGCAGTAACGGCCGAGAACATCACCCATGCCCACCAGTTCATTCGTACACTAAATGCTGAACTGGGTTTTGTTGCGCTATCTCAGGTGCTGAAGGACGGGGCAGTCGAAGGTTCTGCATGGCTGCTTCCAGTCCACCTGTATTCGCCGATTCGCCAGGATGCGGTTGTTCTGGAAAGGGGCCGGGGAAAACCGGCGGTCCAGGCATTACTGCACTACCTCAAAAGCGGAAAAGCCCAGGCCATCATCCAATCTTTTGGGTACGCGCTGTCGTAACATGGTTCCGTGCAGCTTTCACCTGACCTCTTAGCGATCGTACTGACTGCCAAGCTGGCGGGGATGACGACGTTTGTGCTGTTGCTCATTGGCACTCCGATCGCGTGGTGGCTGGCACGATCGCACTCCAGGTTGCGCAGTGTCGTGGGAGCGATCGTGACGCTGCCATTGGTTCTTCCTCCCTCCGTGTTAGGCTTTTACTTGCTGGTTCTGATGGGACCCGAAGGCGTCGTGGGGCAATTTACGCAAGCCATGGGGATGGGGCTGCTGCCCTTCACATTTTCCGGCCTGGTCGTAGCCTCGGTCCTTTATTCCATGCCTTTTGTCGTCCAGCCCATTACCCAGGCCTTCAGCGCCATGGGCGACGCGCCAATGGAGGCCGCAAAGACATTGCGGGCCTCGCCTTGCGATGCTTTCTTCACGGTGGCGTTGCCGCTGGCACGCCCTGGATTCATTACCGCTGCCGTCCTGGGCTTTGCCCACACGGTGGGTGAATTTGGGGTGGTGTTAATGATGGGTGGCAATATTCCTGGTAAGACCCAGGTACTGTCCATGGTCATCTACAACCATGTGGAGGCCCTGGAGTACGCCCATGCGCACTGGCTGGCCGGTGGCATGCTGTGCTTCTCGTTTCTGGTGCTGCTGTTGCTCTATGGCCGTGGATGGAATCGCCAGCCATGAGCATCGAGGCGCGTTTCGATTTAGGCTACCCTGGCTTCTCTCTGGACGTGGATCTGGATTTGCCGAGCCAGGGCGTCACTGCAGTGTTTGGTGCCTCGGGTTGCGGCAAGACGACGCTGCTGCGCTGCATCGCCGGACTCACCCACGCGGAAAGGGGACGGTTGGTGGTCAATGGAGATGTCTGGCAGGACAGTGCAAACTTTATCCCCGCGCATGCGCGGTCCCTGGGATACGTCTTTCAGGATGCGAATCTGTTTTCACACCTGTCGGTGCGGCGCAACCTCCAGTACGGGCAGTCGCGTGTGCCACATGCACAGCAGCGTGTGGACTGGGCCAGCGCCATCGAACTGCTGGACATTGCGCCTCTGTTGGAACGCAAACCCGGGGGGCTCTCCGGCGGTGAGCGCCAGCGTGTGGCCATTGCGCGAGCGCTGCTTACCAGCCCCCGTCTGCTGCTGATGGACGAGCCGTTGGCATCGCTGGATCTTGCGCGCAAGGATGAACTTATTCCCTACCTGGAGCGACTGCATCGAGAACTGAAAATTCCGATTGTCTATGTCAGCCATGCTGCGGATGAAATTGCGCGTTTGGCCGACCACATCGTGGTCATGCAGGCTGGTCGTGCAGTCGCTTCAGGGCCACTAACGGAAACGCTGGCCCGCCTGGACTTGCCGATCCACCTGGGAGAAGACGCCGGAGTGGTGCTGGAGGCGGTGGTGGCGCAGCGTGACGCTCAGTGGCATCTCGCACGGGTGGACTTCGCCGGGGGCAGTCTGTGGGTGCGTGACGGCGGCCAGCCGATCGGTCACCCGGTACGCGCAAGGATCTTGGCGCGCGATGTCAGCATTGCACTGGGAAAAGGTGAAGACATCAGCATTCAGAACTGCCTGCCTGCAACTGTCGACGAAATGGCCGAAGATTCCCACCCAGCGCTTACTTTGTTGCGCCTGAAAGTGGGCGCTTCACCGATGCTGGCACGTCTCACTCGGCGCTCGGTCCACGCGTTGAACCTCATTCCGGGCAAACCGGTGTGGGTGCAGATCAAGGCAGCAGCACTGGTCCGATAGGCGGCTTTTCGCCTGCTTTCCCTTACATGCTGCGCCGGTACTGGCCTCCGACCTCGAAGAGGGCGTTGGTGATCTGACCCAGAGAGCAGCACCGCACCGCATCCATCAGTACCTCAAAGACATTCTGGTTGTCCATGACAGCTTGCTGCAAGCGCTTCAGTGCTGCCGGTGAGTCGACCGCATGGCGTGCATGGAAATCCTGCAGGCGCTTGAGCTGGCTTTGCTTCTCGTCGTCGGTGGAGCGTGCCAGTTCCAACTTGTCGAGTACCTTGTCGCCGTGCGGATTGCGGAAGGTGTTGACGCCGATGATGGGCAACTCGCCGGTGTGCTTGAGCATTTCGTAGGTCATGCTCTCGTCCTGGATCTTGCCGCGCTGGTAGCCGGTTTCCATGGCGCCGAGCACGCCGCCGCGTTCGGCAATGGCCGTGAACTCGGACAACACTGCTTCTTCCACCAGTTGTGTCAGTTCTTCGATGATGAACGCGCCCTGGTTGGGGTTCTCATTCTTGGCCAGACCCCATTCGCGGTTGATGATGAGCTGGATCGCCATGGCGCGGCGCACACTGTCTTCGGTCGGCGTCGTGATGGCTTCGTCAAACGCATTGGTGTGCAGGCTGTTGCAGTTGTCGTAAACGGCAATCAGGGCCTGCAGCGTGGTGCGAATGTCGTTGAACTGGATTTCCTGCGCGTGCAGACTGCGTCCGCTGGTCTGAATGTGGTACTTGAGCTTCTGGCTGCGCTCGTTGGCACCGTATTTTTCCTTCATCGCTACCGCCCAGATACGTCGCGCCACGCGGCCCATCACGGTGTACTCGGGGTCCATGCCGTTGCTGAAGAAGAACGACAGATTGGGCGCAAAGTCGTCAATGTGCATGCCACGCGCCAGATACGCCTCAACAAAGGTGAAGCCGTTCGACAGCGTGAACGCCAGTTGCGAAATCGGGTTGGCACCCGCCTCGGCGATGTGGTAACCGGAAATCGACACGCTGTAGAAGTTGCGCACGTTGTGGTGCACGAAATACTGGGCGATGTCACCCATCACTTTGAGGCTGAACTCAGTGGAGAAGATGCAGGTGTTCTGACCCTGGTCTTCTTTCAGGATGTCTGCCTGCACCGTACCGCGCACGTTGGCAAGTACCCACTCGCGGATCTTGGCTGCCTCGGTATCGGTTGGTTCGCGGCCATTGTCGGTCTGGAACTTTTCCAGGTTCTGGTCGATGGCGGCATTCATGAACATGGCCAGAATGCTGGGTGCCGGACCGTTGATGGTCATGGATACGCTGGTGGCAGGGTTGCACAGATCAAAGCCACCGTAGAGCACTTTCAGGTCATCGATGGTGGCAATGGAAACGCCTGAGTTCCCAACCTTCCCGTAAATGTCGGGGCGCGGGTCCGGGTCGTTGCCGTACAAGGTAACTGAGTCAAACGCAGTGGACAGGCGTTTTGCCTCCATGCCGCTGGAGAGAAGCTTGAAGCGACGGTTGGTTCGGAAGGCATCGCCCTCGCCGGCAAACATGCGGGTCGGGTCTTCATTTTCGCGTTTGAATGCAAAGGTGCCGGCAGTATAGGGGTAGCTTCCCGGCACGTTATCCAGCATCAACCATTTGAGAATTTCGCCGTGGTCCTCGAACTGCGGCAGGGCCACCTTGCGGATGGTGGTGCCGCTTAAAGATTTGGTGGTGAGCGCGGTACGCAGTTCCTTGTCTCGAATCTTTACGACGTATTCGTCGCCTGCATAGGCCTTCTGCATTTCGGGCCATTGGGCGAGTAACCGGCGCTCGGCTAGACCGAGTTGCTGTTCGCGCTGCTCGGCCAGCGCGCTAACCGCTTCCACGGCGCGCACCTTGGTTGGGTTGGCTTCGTGCAGCATTCGCCCTGACGCGCGCAGTTGCTGGATCTCGCGTGCCAGGCGTGCCTGCTCCTTGGCGCGCGCTTTGTAGCCACGCACGGTCTCGCTGATCTCAGCCAGGTAACGGGTGCGTGCAGCAGGCACTACCGGAGTCTGGTTGGAGCTGAAGCGCACTTGCACACGGGGCAGCGTACATTCTTTGACAGGCAGGCCCAGCGCCTGCAATCTGGGCAACAGAGCTTGGTATAGAGCGGTGACGCCATCGTCGTTGAACCTGGCAGCCATGGTGCCAAACACCGGCATTTGCTCGGGCGGCGTGGTAAACGCTTCGCGGTTGCGTTGCACCTGCTTGGCCACGTCACGCAGGGCATCGCTGGCACCCTTGCGGTCGAACTTGTTGATGGCGACAAATTCGGCAAAGTCGAGCATGTCGATCTTCTCCAACTGGCTGGCGGCGCCAAACTCGGGCGTCATCACATACATGGGCACGTCCACCAGTGGCACGATGGCCGCGTCGCCCTGTCCAATGCCTGAGGTTTCCACCACTATCAGGTCAAAGCCTGCGCACTTGGC
>CAIPGC010000028.1 GCA_903864505.1 uncultured beta proteobacterium
CCACATTTGCACCGATGTCATATTGATCCGCGTCTTTTCAAAGAAAAAGGCCTTAGCGAATTACGCTAAGGCCTTGATTTCATTTGAAAATTCCTGGCTCCTCGACCTGGGCTCGAACCAGGGACCTACGGATTAACAGTCCGGCGCTCTACCAACTGAGCTATCGAGGAATTTAGCCTTAAATTATAGCTTGCTAATAAAGCGCCATATTGGGCCGTACAGTTTTTTTTAAAAATTGTAGAGTTCAACCCATTGCCGAGGACTCGACACCCAGCAATTTGTGCAATCTTGGGCTGGTGGTGGTGTATTGCATCGCCACACGCTGCTCCGGAAAGAGCATGGAGGCGGCAGCGTATGCGGCCAGAGTGGCCTCGTGGAACCCGCACAGGATGAGTTTCTTCTTGCCTGCGTAGGTATTGATATCTCCCACTGCAAAGATGCCGGGTTCGCTGGTGGAAAACTTCTCTGTGTCCACCAGGAGTTGGCGCCGTTGCATCGCCAGGCCCCAGTGCGCAATCGGGCCAAGCTTGGGCGAGAGTCCGAGCATGACCAGCATTCTGTCGACTGCGATTTTTTGCGTGCAGTCGTCCGCGCCAAGAACCTCCACGCCGATCAGCGTGCCATCCCGCTCCTCAAAACCAACAATCTGGCCTGCGACAAAGCGCATCGCCCCGACTTCGCAGAGAGCACGCATGCGCGTCACCTTTGCCGGGTCCCCCTGCACAACATCCCGGCGATGCAGCATGGTGACGCTTGCCGCTGCGTGGCTCAGTCCGTCCGCACCAAGGGCGCAAATATGCAGCGCCTGATCCAGCGCAGCCTCATCGCCACCTACGATGAGGAGATGCTTGCCTGACAGATTCGTTGCTTGGTCGGCAAGGTAAAACAACTGACGGTCTACAAATTTGTCAATTCCGTTTACCGGGATGGCTCGGGGCTTGAAGGCGCCTACACCCGCCGCGATGAACAGGGTTTTGGTCAAGAATCGATGGCCCAGGCTGGTTTCCAGCAGGAAACGTCCATCAATTTGCTTGTCAACCGAATTTACCGCTTGCTCAAAGTGGAAGGTGGGGGCAAAGGGCTCTATTTGGCGCAGCAAATGCTGCGTCAGTTCGCGCCCGGTACACACTGAAATCGCCGGAATATCGTAAATAGGCTTGTCTGGGTACAACTCGGCACACTGTCCGCCGGCGTGGGGAAGGACATCAATGACGTGGGCGTGGATGGCCTGCAAGCCCAATTGAAACACCTGAAACAGGCCTACCGGGCCAGCGCCCACCACGACAGCATCGGTTTCAACCGTGGAAGCGCTCACGGCAACGGCCAGGCAATCAGCGGATAAGCTGCGACAGTTTGCCGGTCTTGTCTTTCCACTCTTCGGCTTCGGGTAAAGCCGCTTTGCGCTTGGTGATAGTTTTCCAACTTGGCAGTTTGGCCAATTCTGCGTTGAGTTTGGTCATGTGACGCTGGTCCTTGGGCACATCTTCTTCGGCGTAAATGGCGTTAACCGGGCATTCGGGGATGCACACCGCACAGTCGATGCATTCGTCGGGGTCAATGGTCAGAAAATTGGGGCCTTCTTTGAAGCAGTCCACGGGACAAACGTCGACGCAGTCGGTGTACTTGCACTTGATACAGGCTTCGGTGACGGTATGGGTCATGTTGGAGTGTGAGACGAAGTGGTTGAAAGGGTGGCGTGATGTACCAAGCCGCCCATTTTAGTTCAACAGCAAGGCACCTGAAGTCTTTTGGCTGGCCGTGTCCACCAGAATGAGCGAGCCAAGAACCCGTGATTGGACGTACGGCAGGGCCGCGATGGGCTCTTGCAGGGCCACTTCGACGTGACCAATGGCGTTGGGCAGAATCTGCATCGCGTCGTGTTCTTCCAGGGTGTTAATGTCCAGGCTGTGAACAATTCGCGTGATCTTTGCCTTTATCCATCGGTGCCCGTGCAATGCCAAATAGACCCGGCCAGCCACCAGCGCCTCATCGTCCATCCAGCACACCGTTGCGCTGACTTCGCGCGTGGCATCAAAGTGGCTGGGCGCATCGTTGGATGCCAGAATCCAGTCGCCGCGCGACACATCCACCTCGCGGTCGAGCACAATGCCTGCGCCGTGGCCGGCTGCGACGTTGCTCGCTACGCGGGCGTGGTTCAGCACCTGGGCAACCACTGCCGTTTGGCGGCTGGGCAGGATGGAGATGGTGTCACCGGGCTTGACGCTGCCCGTGGCCACACGGCCCCAGAACACGCGGCGTCCCTGGCTGGTGTCGCTGCTGGCGTGGAACTTTTCAACCCACTGGACCGGGAATGCGAAGGGCACACCGGTTTCTGCGGGTGTTACCGGCAGTGTTTCGAGCAGGCTCAGGAGGCTCGGGCCGGTGTAGCCGCACCATGGGGCCGTGCCAGCGACCACGTTGTGGCCTTTGAGGGCAGAGATTGGAATGATGGCAGTTACGGCAAGGTTTGCATGGTCAGCAAAGGCGCGCAGTGCCTCGCCGATCTTGGCGAACGCCGCTGTGGCATCGATGCCCAGCGCGTCAAGCTTGTTTACGGCGAACACGATGCTGGGTACCCGCAGCAGGTTCACCAATAGCGAATGGCGGCGGGTCTGGGGCAACAGTTCTACCAGCCCTTCCACTTTCCACTTGAGCTTGGTGGCATCCACCAGCACCACGGCGGCATGGGCGCTGCTGGCGGCGGTGACCATGTTGCGGGTGTACTGTTCGTGGCCCGGGGCATCGCCAATGATGAATTTGCGTGCTGGAGTCGCGAAATAGCGGTAGGCCACGTCAATGGTGATTCCCTGTTCGCGCTCGGCCGATAGACCGTCGGTAAACAGTGCCAGATCGGCCTCGCCACCCCTGGTTACGTTGGCTAACTGGTCCTGCAGGACCGAGCGGCTGTCCACCAGCAGTCGCCCAATCAGCGTGCTCTTGCCGTCATCGACGCTGCCGCAGGTGATGAAACGCAGTGCCGAAGACGTGTCGTTTGTGCCGTCAGCGCTTGCGCAATGTGCGTGAGCAGCTATAGAAGTTGTAGCGGTCACTAAAAGTACCCGTCTTTCTTTCGTTTTTCCATCGAGGCTTCAGACGTCTTGTCGTCCATGCGGGTGGCGCCGCGTTCGCTCACATCAGCGGCCAGCGTCTCGATCACGATGTCGGCCGCAGTGGCGGCGCGACTCTCCACCGGGCAGGTGCAGGTAATGTCGCCCACGGTGCGAAAGCGCACATCGCGTCTCTCAAACGTTTCACCGTCCTTGGCCGGCGTGAGGCCGGTCACCGGCACCAGCAGTCCTTTGCGCTCCACCACGTCACGTTTGTGGGTGTAGTACAGCGAAGGCAGCGCGATTTGTTCGCGCTCGATGTACTGCCAGATGTCGAGTTCGGTCCAGTTGCTGATGGGGAACACGCGGAAATGCTCGCCAGGTTGCAATCGGGTATTGAACAGGGTCCACAACTCGGGGCGTTGCGCCTTGGGTTGCCACTGCCCGAAGCTGTCGCGGTGGGAGAAAATGCGCTCTTTGGCGCGCGCCTTTTCTTCGTCACGGCGGGCGCCACCAATGAGCGCGTCAAAGCGGAATTCTTCAATGGTTTCCAGCAGGGTGACCGACTGGTGCACGTTGCGTGATTCGCCCGGATGTGCCAGTCGCACCGTGCCGCGGGCCATGGAGCCTTCGACGCTGCGCACAATCATCTCGGCCCCCAACTCCCTGGCTCGGAAATCGCGAAAGTCGGTCACTTCATGGAAGTTGTGACCGGTGTCGATCATCAGCAACGGGTAGGGAATGCAGCCGATACCGAAGGCCTTTTCGGCGCATTTGAGCATCACCAGCGAGTCCTTGCCCCCGGAGAACAGCAGGGCAGGGCGCTCGAAAGCGGCGGCCACTTCACGCAGAATAAAGATGGTCTCTTCTTCCAGAGAATCCAGATGCTGATTTGACAGGCGTTGAAAGTGGGCGGGTTCGGTCATGCTGCTCATGCTTTGGCTTCCTCGATTTTTACGTGCAGGCCGCATTCCTTGGCGGCTTCGTCCTCCCACCACCAGCGACCAGAGCGGAAGTCTTCACCCAGGCTGGTCGCGCGGGTGCAGGGCTCGCACCCAATGCTAGGAAAGAACTGGTCATGCAGAGGGTTGTAGTCCAGTTCATTCTTTTGAATGGTGTGCCACACGTCGCCCCAGGTCCAATTGGCCAATGGGTTGAACTTCACCCGCAGTTCGGACAGGTCCACCAGTGGTACCTCGGCGCGTGCACCGCTTTGCTCGCGGCGTAAACCGGTGATCCATGCGTCTTTGCCTTTCAAGGCACGTTCGAGTGGTTCCATTTTTCGGATGCCGCAGCAGGCTTTTCGCAACGCAACGCTCTTGTACATCGCATCACTGCCTTCTTGCGTTACGAATCGAATGACAGATTCGGTCGCGGGCGAGTAGACCACCACCGGAGGTCGGTCGGCGGCCTTGAAACGATCCAGCAACGCGGTCGTTTCTGGGTGCAATCGACCGGTATCCAGCACAAATACTCCGATGTTCAGCTTCAGACTGCAAATTAGGTGGCTGATCACTACGTCCTCGGCACCCAGGCTGGAGGCCTGGGCTATGCGCGGTGGCGCGCCGCTCAGGCCGGAGAATTGGGCGGCTGCCTGGGACAACACGTTCTGCGCTTCTGCCAGCTTGATGCTGTAGTTGCTTGAAGGGCGCGCATGGAGCGAGGCGGCGGTTCCGGTCTTGAAGTGGCTGGGCGGGCTCATCGCGCCGCTCCTCGTGAGAATGCCGGCTGCGGGGTCACCGTGTCGCCCTGGTAGAAGCCAGGGAAGCAGTCAAACTGCTTCTGCGCTTGCTCCAGGTTCTGGTCCTGGCGCAACACCGCCGCGTCAAAGCCGGTGCGTTGCATTTGCACCAACTGGTCTATCAGCACGTCGCCGGTAGCGCGGACTTCACCGGTGAAGCCCAGTCGCCGTCGCAACAGGAAGGCCTGGCTGTAGGCGCGACCATCTGTGAACTTCGGGAACTGAAGGTCTATGCGCGCCACGCCTTCGAGCGAAACGTTGCGTGGGTCCTCGGTGTTGGAAAGCTCGAGAACGCGTTCACGCTCGACCCTTTTCGAATGCGCGCCATTTGCCAACAATTTCATAGTGAATCTCCTTATGCCGTTACGCTTCCTGTTTGACTTTTGCACTGCCTTCGAAGGTCCGGATTGGGTCCGGTCCCTCGAGCCTCTCGGTGAGGCGGACCGCATTGGCAGCGGCTTTGAAGGTGTCGAATCCGATGCGTTTTAGGCAGTCGATAAAGGTTTCCTTCCCATTGCGATAGACCCGGAAGGTGTCCAGCAGGGCCTCGACCACACTGGGTACTTCCGATGACTCAAACGAAGGACCCACGACTGTGCCTGGTGCTGCCGCACCGCTCAGCGACGAGCCATCCGATCCTCCGAGCGACACTTGGTACCACTCTTTTCCGTCCTTATCGACACCCAGAATTCCGATGTGTCCACTGTGGTGGTGGCCACAGGAGTTGATGCAACCGCTGATGTGCAAGTCGATTTCACCCAGGTCGTGCAACTCATCCATGTCCTGGTAGCGCTCGGTAATGGCCGCTGAAATCGGTATTGAGCGCGCGTTGGCTAGGGCGCAGATATCGCCACCGGGGCAGGTAATCATGTCGGTTAGCAGGCGCACGTTGCTGCGCGCCAGACCTGCATGGCTGGCGGCCATCCACAATGCAGGCAACTGTTCGGCACGCACCCAGGGCAGAAGCAGGTTCTGGCCATGTGTTACGCGGACTTCTCCGGCGCTGAACACGTCTGCCAAGCCGGCAGCGGTTTCGAGTTGATCAGCGTCGGCATCTCCCGGCGCCTGGCCCGGGCGCTTGTAGGAGAGCGTCACAGCACGCAGCGCTGGGTTCTTGTGTGCTGTCACGTTTTGTTGAAGCCAGCGTGTGTACGCGACTTCTCGGTCATTCGGAATTACTACAGATTTGATAGCTGCTTGCGCACATTCGGCAGTGGCTGCGGGCAAAAAACACGCAGAGACGCGGTCGAGCTCGGCCTGGGTAATGGTGTGCGGCGCACCGTCCACCGTCAGAATTTGCTGGTACTCGGTCTCCACCTCATCGATGTAGCGCTGGCCCTCGGCCTTGACCAAAATCTTGATGCGTGCCTTGTACAGGTTGTCGCGGCGACCCCACCGGTTGTAGACGCGCACCACGGCTTCCAGGTAATTCATGATCTGCATCCAGGGCAGGAACTCGCGAATCACACTAGCGGTGATGGGGGTGCGTCCCATACCGCCACCCACCAGCACACGAAAGCCCAGGTCGCCCACTGCGTTCTTCACCAGGTGCAAGCCCACGTCGTGCCAATACGTTGCAGCCCGGTCTGCCGTGGCTCCGGTAATGGCAATCTTGAACTTGCGCGGCAGAAATGCAAACTCCGGGTGCAAGGTGCTCCACTGGCGCAGGATTTCGGCAAAGGGGCGCGGGTCGGCGACCTCGTCCGGGGCTACACCGGCGAGTTCGTCGCTGGTGATGTTGCGGATGCAGTTGCCGCTGGTCTGAATGCCGTGCAGGTTGACCGTGGCCAGCAGATCCATTACGTCGGCGCTTTTAGCCAGTGGGATCCAGTTGAACTGCACATTCTGACGAGTGGTGAAATGTCCGTAGCCCACTGGCAGGTGCGTGGTTCCCCAGGTTGCTTGTGCGGCCATGGCTTTGTCAAACACGTCTTTGCTCGGGTGGTCGTATTCGCGAGCGATGCGTGCCAGCACGCGCAATTGGGTGCTGGACAACTCGCCATACGGTACCGCCACCCGAAGCATGGGTGCGTGACGCTGGACGTACCAGCCGTTTTGCAAGCGCAACGGGCGAAAATCGTCGTCGCTGAGTGTTCCGGCCAGGTTGCGTTGCAGTTGGTCACGGTGCTGTTCAGCCCGGTTGCGGATAAATTGGCGGTCGAATTCGGTGTACTGGTACATCAGAAAGCTATGGGTTTCATGCCAGCGTAGGCGGGACATGTGGTTTTTCGGGCGTTGACGACGTGCGAGCACGCCTGGACCGCACTGTAGGGTGAGATCGTCAGATCCGAAACTACTTTATTTCTATGTTTATATTCCGAGGTGGAATATAGAAGCCCGAGTTACTACTGCAACACTGAAAAAATGCTGCTGTAGTCGTCCTTCCATGGCTTGAAGCCGCTTGGAGTGTCGACGGTGGTGGCCGCGCCGAAAGCTCGATGCTGGAAGAATGCAGCATCACCGCCGATGAGTGCCCAGCGTGAGCGCAGCACCAGTTTTTCCGGAATGCCGACCGAATCGACCAGACGCACATCTTTACCAAACTGGCTGGCAGCGGTCTTGACCACAGGGCGCAAGTCCAGGAACCGGTTGGTGATGTGCACGGCCAGAACGCCGTCGGAATTGAGATGTCGGAAGTACTGCGCAAACGCCTCCAGCGTCAGCAAATGGATGGGAACCGAGTCGCCCGAGAAGGCATCCACCACCAGTACATCGAACTTCTGGTCGGGTTCGCGCTCCAGTTGCAAGCGCGCGTCCCCCAGCACAATTTCGGTCGCAGCCGGCGTTCTGGAAAGAAAGCTGAAATTGTCGTAAGCGATTGCAACCACCAAGGGGTCTATTTCGTAGAGCCGGAAGTAGTCGCCTTTGCGTCCGTAGGCCACCAGCGTTCCTACGCCTAGACCGATCACGCCGACCCGCAGGGGCCCTTGTTCGGCCTTCACCTGCAGGGCCTTGCCGACTCCCCCGTCCGGGCTGTAATAGGTGGTTGGAAGATCGAGTTTGTCAGGCGCCGTAAATTGGCGTCCGTGGGTAATCTGTCCGTGCAGCATGGTGCGCGAACCGCGCTCGGAGTTGTTGAATACCTGCAGCGTTCCGTAGAAATTTCGCGCGGTCACTTCGGCACCCTGAGTGTCGTAAAGGTGGTCGTCGATGCGTATCCAGGCCAGCGCAAGCAGGAAAACTGCCGTAAACACCAGTGTGAGGCGACGCCATGCCGGGCGGGAATATTTCATGTCAGGAAGGACCGCAAGGGCCGCCACCAGGCCCGCCAGAAGAATGCCTATAGACAGCTCGTAATTGCTGTTAAACCAGTAGGGCGCAATCACCCCGACAAAGAAGCCGCCCACCACGCCGCCCACCGACAGCATCAGGTAGTACCCGGTCAGGTGGCTGGGATGGGGCTGCAAGTGCGAGAGTTCTCCGTGGCACACCATGCAGGCGACAAAGAATGCCGACAGGTTAATGGCCATGGAAACATAAATGGACAGTTCGTTGAGGCCCATGGTGGGCAGATAGGCCAGAGCAGACAGTCCGACTACAAACAGAGGCAGAAACACCGTTCGACGGTACCAGCCACGGCGCTCGTAACTCAGAATGAACGACAGCAGGTACAACGCCAGAGGTGCCACCCAGATCATGGGAATGGGGGCGATGTTGGTCGTCAGGAAGCTGGTATCGGCCACCATCAGGATCGACGGACAGGCCGCCAGTGCTGCCCACAGCAATTTGTTGCGCCAGGTCGGTGCCGCGCCACCGTCGTGCGAAGCGAATACCAGCGCCTCACCCTTTCGCCCGCGCCACGCCAGCAGGCCACAGGCCACCACAAAACAGAGAAACAGGCCCGACCACAGGTAGGACTGCCACAGTGTCGGGAACACCGGCTCCACCGCAACCGGATAGGCCAGAAGCGCCAGCATGGAGCCAAAATTGGATAGCGCAAACAGGCGGTAGGGCACCAGTCCGGAGCGCTCACGCGCAAACCAGGCTTGCAGCAAGGGGCCAGTGGTCGAAAGTACAAAATAGGGTAAACCGATCGAGACGGTCAGCAGGCCCAGAATGCGCAGCGTTGGGTTTTCGTCGCCCAGGGGTTTCCAGCCCAGACTCGGGCTGATCGGAATCAGCAGCAAACTGATCAGGAGCAGCGCCCCATGCACCATGCTCTGGCGCGACGGTGTCAGGTAGCGCACCACCCAGTGCGAGTAAAAGTAGCCCAGCAGCAACACCAACTGAAAAAACAGCATGCAGGTGGTCCATACCGCTGCCGAACCGCCAAACCACGGCAGAATCATCTTGCCGATCAAAGGCTGCACCTGAAACAGCAGGAAGGCGCTCAGGAAAATGGTCAGGCCATAGTGAAAGGTCAGTCGCAAGTCAATTTTCATGGGGAAAGCAGGCTTTCAGCGCACCGCGAAAGCGTGGCAGCAACCGGCGAGCATAAACGCTGATAGAGTTCGGGACCTTGGAGAAATCATGAAAAAGCTAGTCATGTCGTTGGTTGCGGGGGTTTGTATTGCTGCGTTTGCCCAGGGCAAACCGATCAAGATTGGCGAAATCAACAGTTATTCCGCCATGCCCCAGTTCACCACCCCGTACCGCCAGGGTTGGCAACTTGCTGTAGAAGAGGTTAACGCCGCGGGTGGACTGCTGGGGCGCAAGGTGGAGGTGATTGCACGCGACGACGCGGGCAAGCCCGAGGAAGCGCTGCGCCATGCCATCGAACTGACATCGAGTGAAAACGTCGATGTGCTGGCAGGAGGCTTTTTGTCCAACGTCGGCCTGGCACTGGCCGACCATGCGCTCAGGAACAAACGTCTGTTTGTGGCCAGCGAACCACTTACCGATGCCATCGTGTGGGACAAGGGCAACCGCTACACCTTCCGCTTGCGTCCAAGCACCTACATGCAGGCGGCTATGCTGGTTGAAGAAGCCGCCAAACTTCCGGCCAAGCGCTGGGCCACCATCGCGCCGAATTACGAATACGGTCAGAGCGCGGTAGCGAGTTTCAAAGAGCTGCTCAAGGTACGCAGACCTGACGTGGAGTTCGTGGGAGAGCAATGGCCCGTGTTGGGAAAACTCGATGCAGGCAGCACGCTGCAGGCCGTCATGCAGACCAGGCCGGATGCCATCTTCAATGTCACGTTTGGAGCTGACCTGGCCAAGTTGGTGCGAGAAGGAAACCAGCGCAACGTATTCCCCAGGACGCCGGTGGTTTCCATGCTGTCGGGGGAGCCCGAATATCTGGATGTGCTCAAGGACGAGACCCCAAAAGGCTGGATCGTCACCGGCTACCCTTGGGACCAGATCGACACCAAGGAGCATGCCTCGTTTGCGGCCAACTACTACAAAAAATTCAATGAAAATCCCAAGGTGGGGTCGGTGGTGGGGTATTCGACCATGCAGGCCATCTTTGCAGCCATCACCAAAGCCAGGAGTACCGACAGCGAAAAACTGGTGGCTGCCATGCGCGGTCTGAAGTTCATCACGCCGTTTGGCCCTGCCGAATTCCGCGCGCTGGACCAGCAATCCACCATGGGTGCCTTTGTGGGCACCCTCGATCTGCGGGGGCAAAAGGGCACGATGGTGCAATGGCGCTACGCAGATGGAAAAAACTATCAGCCCCAGGACAGCTACGTTCGTGCCCGTCGCCCGCTGGCCGCGACGCAGTAGATGCGATGTAGGCCGGGATGGCAACCAGCATTTGGGTCAAGGTTGTTGGTTTTAGCGATGTGGAACGCCACTCGCTCAATACCTTGTTTCGCCTGTCGACCCGGCGCACGCCGGCCTACGTGCTTTGGACCCCCGAAGCACCTTCACCGCCCCATGTCGGGCTGATTGATGTGGACAGCTATGAGGCCGGCCTGGAACTGGAGTCGCCCAGTTTCAATCCCAACCTCAAGCTCATTTGCGTTGGCACGTCGCCTCCTGAAAATGCGTGGCGTGTGTTTCATCGCCCGGTCGACTTTAATGCCCTGGTGCAGGTGCTCGATGGCTTGTTTGCGTCACTGAATGACGTTGACATCGATCTCGATTTTGGTGAAAGTCATGAGCGCGATGTGCCTCCGGGGGTGAGGGTCAGTCTGCTGGTGGGCATGACCCGGGAGCAACGCATGTACCTGCGCGCGCGATTTGCGCTGGCGGGGATGACCGTGGTGGATGAAGCAGAAACCGCCGAACAGGCCAGCACGCACCTGTCCCAGCGACGCTATGACGTGGTGGTGGTGAGTCTGGAGTTGCAGGATGCGGATCCTTGGGCATTGGTACAAACATTACCTGGCATGGTGATACCGCCACGTTCGGTCATCGTGGCTACTCAATCACCAACCTGGGTCGCCATGGAGCGTTCCGAGCAACTCGGGTGTGTGGGACTGTTGGAAATTCCATTTGCACCCAAACAGGTCCTGACATTGCTTCAAAAATTGTGAGGTGCATCAAAGTCTTGTGGTGTGCGTCCCCGATTGCGCTGGCGTCGCACACGGTGCGGGTCTAGGCTGCGTGCCAGGGTGGACTCTATGGGCCAGGGCTCGCCCCCAACTCTGGCAGCCAGCAGTTCGGCGCAAAGCGGTGCCAAACTCAGGCCGCGCGATCCCATGCCGATGCACAGCCAAAGTCCCGCAGTTGCGACAGCATCCACCGGACCAACCAGGGGGAGTCGGTCGCGCGTGACACAGCGCGTGGCCGACCAGAGCGCTACCGGAGCCCGCTCCAGATGTGCTGCCAGTTCGCGCCCTGTGTCGGGCAGCAAGGATTCCAGTTTGATCAGGTTGGCGGCATGCTGTGACCACAGGTCGGCCGCCTTGCGCGCATCTGCTTCAAACGTGGAGCCGATCAGCCACCCTTCACCCTGAGCGCCGGGAAGGTGGGGAATGAAATAGCCTTTGCCATTCACCGGTGTGTCCGGCAGGCCCGGTAATTCCTCTGCGTAGACCCCGTGGCTCAACGTTCCGTGCAGTGCCTGCAGGTGCTCAAGGTTGTCTCGCAGATCCGCGCTCACTGCGCAGTCTGGCATCGCGCTGGCGAGCAACTTGGCACCGCCCAGCGCGTTGGCCAGCACTACCAGTTCGGCGCGCGCCAGTTCCTGGCCCTGCACGTCGCGCAGTACCCAAGCGTCCCCCGAACGCGCGAGCGCGGCAACTTCCGTGTTTCCAACAAACGAAACTCCAGACCGTTGCAGCCAGGCTCGAATCAACGCGGTGGGTCGCATCCATAGCGCGTCTGGATGCCATAGCGTTGCCGCTTCATCGCGGCGTTCCAATACGCCACTGGGCTCCCAATCCTGACCGCGCAACAGCACATTTCGGGCGTGCTGCGCCATCACGCGGGTTCCGTGGCGCGACAGGCGTGAGCGTGGGTTGTCGTCGACCGATAGATGGGGCACTACCAAACCCGCTGGCAGACCTGAAGCGCCGCTAGCGGGCGTGGCGTCCCTGTCGAAGACACGAACCTGCCATCCGCGCAGGGCCAGCGCATGGGCCACGCTGGCTCCAGCAATACCTGCCCCAACCACGGCGCAACGCGCCGCGGCTGTGGCGGGTGGCTGCGTCGTGCCGCGACTTGTCCGCAGGGTCCAGCGCGGGCTGTAGCTGCAGACAATGCAATCTGGCGTGGCCTGCGGGTCATTTATGTCAAAGCCCGCGCAGCGCAGAAAATCAACCTGGCTACCTTCGGTGTGGGTTGCATCTGCAAATAGGCACAAGCGGGTGCCGCGCTTGCATCTGCGCCCAAGCAACTGCGCCGCCCATTTGTCGGTGGGGGCACTTGAAAACACCGTATCGGCCTGAAACACCTGCTCGCCCAGCACGGTCTTTACATTGCCAATGCACAACGTGAGAGATACCTGTCCGTGTTCCAGAATGATGCGGTGAAAGCCAACGCCGAGCGAGGCACAGTGTGTTGCAAGCGTTTGCGCCAGGGGTTGCAGGCGGTCGGGCAAATGCTCTGCCGGACCCACTGCAATGTGGAGTGAATGTGATGAGATACCGACGTAGTGCAGCATTCGCGGTCGGCAAGGATCCTGCTGCCAAGCGTGCCAAGTCGCCAGAAACTGTTCTGCGCCTGCAAATGCGGTGTCGAGCACGGTCCATGCAGGCATCTTGGCCCACTGGTCCGGCAGACCGCACCGTGCCAACCGGTCCCACGCGGTGGCGGCATCCATCACGCGCCGGTTCAGGTCGCGCTGGGGGGCACGTAGCCTTGTGCGGCGTCCGCGCCTTCACCAAAGAAGTGGTTTTCCATCTGGCGTGCCAGGTACTGACGCGCACGTGCGTCGGCCAAATTCAGGCGGTTCTCATTGACCAGCATGGTCTGGTGCTTGAGCCAGGCGGCCCAGGCTTCCTTGCTGACGTTTTCCCAGATGCGTTTGCCCAGTTCACCCGGGTAGGGCGGAATGTCCAGACCTTCAGCGGCCTGGCCCAGCTTGATACAGTTGACGGTGCGTGCCATGGAATAACCTTTGTGTGAAATAGAGCAGACTGTGAAACACAGGAGGCCGAATCTTATTCGGTTTGCGCCCGGGTTGCCTTTGCCGCGGAACTTAGCGGCGACAATCGGCACCAATCCGGATGCCGCTGTTGGCCTGCTCCGGTTTCGTGAAGGAAAGTGATTTTGAAATTGTTGATGCAATGGTTTGACCGCTCGCCACGGCGTGTGTTTTTTGCCATAAGCCTGGTCTGCGTGGCGTTGCTGGCATTTGGGCAGTATTTGCAGCATGTGGTGGGACTGAACCCCTGCCCGATGTGCATTGTGCAGCGTTACGCTATGATTTTGGTAGCTGCCTGCGCCGCTTTGGCGGGCGTTGGCAATAGAAAGGGCATTCAAGTTGCAGGTGGTGCTGCCACTGTGCTGCTTGCAGTGGCAGGTGCCTATGTGGCGGCCCGGCAGAGCTGGTTACAGTGGTATCCGCCCGAAATTGTGTCCTGTGGTCGCGACCTGTACGGCATGATTGAAACCTTCCCCCTGCAACGCGCCATCCCGATGATCTTCAAGGGCAGTGGCGACTGCACCGCCATTGACTGGACGTTCCTGGGCGGCACCATCGCCAACTGGTCATTTCTTTGGTTCTGCGCCATGGGCGCGACCGCGCTACTGGTGGTGTTGCGGCGCTACCGGGCAAGCTGAGCCGGGACATCTTCGACGACCCGGTTTCGACCACTCTGTTTGGCGCGGTAGAGCGCCTGGTCTGCCAGTTGCAGTAATGCGTTGGGTGAGTCGTTCTTGCCTGGCACCATGGACACCACGCCGATACTGACAGTCAGGCATCCGAATTCGGACCCGACGTGCTGCACTTCGAGTGCCCGTATAGCTTCGCAAACAGACTGCGCGATACCCAGCGCGTTGCTGCCATCGGCGGTTGGCACGATGATGGCAAACTCTTCGCCGCCATAGCGCGCGACCAGGTCGCCCGCGCGGCGCACATTCTCCGTGAGAATCTTGGCCACATTGCGCAGGCAGTCATCTCCAGCGACATGGCCATAGTGGTCGTTGTACTTCTTGAACCAGTCCACATCCAGCAGTGCAATGGCCAGCGGTTGGCCCAGACGTTCGGCACGGTTCCATTCACTCGCCAGCACCACGTCAAAGCGGCGGCGGTTGGCGATGCCGGTGAGGCCATCGGTCATGCTCATTTCGGCCAATTGGCGGTTGGCTTCCTGAAGTTGTGCAGTGCGGTCGGTTACGCGGCGTTCGAGCGTTTCGTTGAGTTCTGTGAGGGTCTGCTGCTCCCGATGCAAGGCATCATAGAGCTGTGTGTTCTGCTCTACCGATGAACGTAGCGTGCGGGCTGCAATGTTGACTGTATCGGCCAGAAAATGCAGTTCGTGGCGTTCGCTGTCCCGCACAATAAACGCCTGCTCACCGAGGTTGCGGATCGTGAGTTGGCGCACGAATTCGGTCAGTTCCAGCAATGGTTGGCCCAGCCAGCGATGCACCACATACAAAAAGATGTACCACAGCGCCACGGCCTTGACGATGGCAGTGACGAGGATCAGAAAAAACCCGAATTCCACTTGTTCCAGTACCACACGCTGGTTCGAATAAACCACCCAGGTGCCAATATTGCGTCTTTGCTTGTTTTCGTCGACATAGACCACCGCAAATTCGTGCCCCAGAGCGCGAGCGAAATACCCCTGCTCGGACGGCAGGGGTGACAGTGCTCCGTCCAGGTCTGCGCTTGAAGGCCGGCCGTCCTGGTCCGCGATGGTGCCCACGGCGTGCAGAATCTTGTGGTCCGGACCAAGCACCTTCACTCCGATCACCGTCGGAAGTTCGTTCATGCCGACCAGAATGCCCTGCAGCACATCGTCCTGAAATCGCCACATCGCATCCGCAATTCCAGGGCCAAAGGTCTGACCCATGGCCTGGATTTCCGCGTTGACGCGGCCTTCCGTGTGCCGGTATTCGGCAACCAGCTGGATTGCGGTGACCAAGACAGTGAAGCCGAAATACGAAGCAAAAATGATTCGCAGCAGGCGATTTGCGATCGAGGTGGTGGCCGGTTGCGCCAGGGGAACCTGCTTTTCCTGATTTTGCGGCGCGGTCATTCCTGCTTACTCGGACTTCAGAAACACATCGTCGTACACCTGACGCAGCGAGCGACGCTCGTCCTCGTCGTGGTAGGTCTCCGTGATGCTGCGGTAGCGTGCCGATCCCCGCTGTGCCTGCAGCACGGCGTTGATCTCGGCGATCACTTTCCTGCCCCAGTCCGTCTTGGGGCACATTACGCGGCCCAGTACAAAACCCTGCATCTCCTTGAACGTCAGAGCCGCCAGAGCGTCGGAAGCTCCGGCCTGCTGTGCATGGGCTTTGGCTACCCCAGCGTCTTCGAGCACGTAATCAATCCGATCGGCCAGCAGCATCTGGACCGCCTCGGCCATGCTGGAGTTGGATTGCGCTGGCGGAAAGCGGGCGAGCAATGCATCGATCGCCGGGCTATAGGCACGGTTGCGCGCAATGGACGTGCGTTTGCTGCGGTCGCGCAACAATGCTTCCAGCGATAAGGCTCCGTCGTTGGTAAATTCTCCGGCCCGTTCTTTTCGAACAATGATGCGTTGCGGAAACGTAAATATGAAAGGGGCCGAGAGGAAGGAGAAGCCTTCACGCTCTTCATTCTTGATGGCGCCAGCCCAGCACCAGTGCGAACCTCCCTTGATTTCGCTGACGATGCGCGGGATCGGGGCTATCACCGTCTCATGCTCGTAGGCGTCCAACGTTTCCGTGATGAACGTACGGGCCAGATCGGTGCGTGATGTGTTTTTGGGGTCAAAGTTGACCAGTCCCCAGGTGATTTTGTCTTTGGCCAGCGCCGAACTGGCAAGAAACCACAGCATCAGCGTGGCAAGCGCGATGAACTTCATGTGCATGCAATGACTCTCCCTGAATTCTCAGTTTGGAGACATTGTAGGACGTGTTGACTTACGGCAATTTCTTGACCAGTACCTGACTCTTGCGGTCCCAGTTGTAGAGACGGCGCCGCGCTTCGGGCAGGCGGTCCGGGTCGGCTTGCACGAAGCCGCGCTTGAGAAACCAGTGCATGGTGCGGGTAGTCAGCACAAAAATGCTGTCCAGTCCCATCGCCCGGGCGCGCTGCTCAATCCGTTTGAGTACACGTTCGCCATCACCCTGGCCCTGCGACTGGGGTGACACCGTCAGAGCAGCCATTTCCGCGGTTCTGGATTCCGGGTAGGGGTACAGCGCAGCGCAGGCGAATATCACGCCATCGTGCTCGATCACCGTGTAGTTGCCCACGTCGCGTTCGATTTCGGTGCGGCTGCGCTTGACCAGGGTGCCGTCCTTTTCGAAAGGTTCAATCAGTTGCAGGATGCCGCCCACATCGTCCACGGTGGCTTCGCGCAGACTCTCCAGCTTTTCGTCGACCACCATGGTGCCGATGCCATCGTGCACATACACCTCCAGCAGGATGGCTCCATCCACCGCAAACGGGATGATGTGGCTGCGCTCGACTCCGGCCTTGCAGGCTTTCACACAGTGCTGCAGGTAAAAACCGGTGTCGATTGGTTGACTCGGGGCAGGCAGGTCGGCGAGCAGCTTTTCAGCGGCAACAAGAGGCAACTCGGTGTCGATGGGGTTGTCCTCGCCGGCAGCTTCCAGCGGGCGCGTGCGAATTCCGGGCACCTCGGTCAGAAAGATCAGCTTGTCGGCCTGCAGCGCGGTGGCCACCGAAGTCGCGACCTCCTCCATGGCCAGGTTGAATGCTTCTCCGGTGGGTGAAAAGCCGAACGGGGAAAGCAGCAGCATCGCGCCCATGTCGAGCACCCGGGTGATGCCGGCAATGTCGACCTTGCGCACCAGCCCCGAGTGCTGAAAGTCGACGCCATCCACGATGCCAACGGGTCGTGCAGTGATGAAGTTGCCTGAAATAACGCGCACCGTCGAGTCGGCCATCGGCGTGTTGGGGAGCCCCTGGCTGAAAGCCGCTTCGATCTCGTACCGCAACTGCCCAGCGGCTTCCTGTGCGCAGTCGAGTGCAACCTCGTCGGTGATGCGCATGCCGTGCGAATACTTGCCGGCGTGCCCCTTGGCCTGGAGTTGTTCGTTGACTTGAGGGCGAAAGCCATGCACCAGCACAATCTTGACGCCCATGCTCTGGATCATTGCCAGATCTTGCGCCAAATGGGGCAATTTGCCCGCAGCGATCGCTTCGCCGGCGATGCCAACCACAAAAGTCTGGTTGCGAAACTTGTGGATGTAGGGCGCAACCGACCGGAACCAGGGGACGAAGGTGAAGTTGAATACTGTGGTCATGGTGCGCGGCGGATGAATCGGTGGCGGGGATAATCTGCGATTCTCTACGAAGTTTGACTTTGACCACCTGCGCTCTACCAATAGATTTCCCCGAGTCACTGCCCGTATCGGGTCGACGTGAGGAGATCATGACCGCCATCGCGGCACACCAGGTGGTCATCGTCTGTGGCGAGACCGGGTCAGGCAAGACCACCCAGTTGCCCAAGATTGCGCTGGCCATGGGGCGTGGAAAGCTCAACTACCCGCAAGGCCAGCGCGCAAAATTGATTGGCCACACCCAGCCTCGCCGCATCGCTGCCAGCAGCGTGGCCAAACGCATCGCCGAAGAATTGAAGACACCGCTGGGCGATGTAGTGGGTTTCAAGGTGCGGTTCCAGGACCGCCTGAGCCGGGAGGCGTCGATCAAACTGATGACCGACGGTATCCTGCTGGCCGAGACGCAAACCGACCCGCTGCTCAATACCTACGACACGATCATCATCGACGAAGCGCACGAGCGCAGTCTGAATATCGACTTTCTGCTGGGCTACCTGCGCCAGATTTTGCCGCGCCGACCCGACTTGAAGATCATCGTTACCTCGGCCACCATCGATGCGCAGCGCTTCGCGGACCATTTCGCGTCCAAAAATGGCGCTGCTCCTGTGATCATGGTGTCGGGGCGCATGTTTCCGGTGGAACAGCGCTACCGGCCGTTTGAAGAGTCACGCGACTACGACCTCAACAACGCGATTGCCGATGGTGTGGACGAGTTGTGGCGCGACCCTCACCATCAAGGCGATGTGCTGGTGTTCCTGCCCGGCGAGCGGGAAATCCGCGAGGCGGCAGACCATTTACGCAAGCACCTCAGCCACAACCCGATCACGCGCAGCGCCGAAGTACTGCCGCTGTTTGCGCGTCTGAGCCCGGCCGAGCAGGACCGCATCTTTGATGGCCACACCGGCCGGCGCATCGTGCTGGCGACCAATGTGGCAGAAACTTCGCTCACCGTTCCAGGTATCAAATACGTCATTGACGCAGGAACAGCGCGCGTGAAGCGCTACAGTTTCCGTAGCAAGGTGGAGCAGTTGCTGGTTGAGCCGATCAGTCAGGCTGCTGCCAACCAGCGCGCCGGGCGCTGCGGGCGTGTCGCCAACGGCATTTGCATTCGGCTATACGACCAGAAGGACTATGAGGGTAGGGACCGGTTTACCAATCCCGAAATATTACGCTCCTCGCTGGCCGGGGTCATCCTGCGCATGAAGTCTCTTCGCCTGGGCATCGTGGAGGAGTTTCCATTTCTGGAACGGCCATCAGGTCGCGCCATTGCCGATGGCTATCAGCTGCTCAACGAACTCGGCGCGGTCGACGACAACAACGAACTCACCGCGACCGGGCAGGAACTGTCCCGCTTGCCACTGGACCCGAGGGTCGGACGGATGATTCTGGAGGCGCGCAGCCGCAGCGCGCTCGAAGAGGTGCTGGTGATTGCCTCGGCCCTAAGCGTGCAGGACGTGCGCGACCGCCCGATGGAGGCACAGCAGCAGGCCGACCAGGCGCACGCCAAGTTTGACGACGAGAAGAGCGAATTCACCGGCTACCTGAAGTTGTGGAAGTGGATTCACGATGCCAGGGGTGGTGAGGGGCAGCACAAGCTCTCGAATCGGCAATACGAGCAACTGTTGCGCCAGAATTTTGTCAATATTCGCCGCGTGCGGGAGTGGAAGGACATCCACAGCCAGTTGCACACTGTGGTGGCAGAGCACAAATGGCGTTTGAACACGGCGCCTGCAAGCTACGAACAACTCCATTTGTCCATGCTCTCGGGCCTGCTGGGCAATATCGGTTGCAAGCTGGAAGAAGGACAGAACGGTGAATACCTTGGCGCGCGCAGTATCAAGTTCTTCGCCCATCCCGGTGCGCACCTGAGCAAGAAACCCGGGCGCTGGATTGTTGCATCCGAACTGGTGGAGACCACGCGCCTGTTTGGGCGCGGCATTGCAGGCATCGATCCGCAGTGGCTCGAGCAGGTGGGGGGGCATTTGCTGAAAAGGCAGTTGCTTGATCCGCACTGGGAGAAGAAGGCAGCAGAGGTGGTGGCGCTGGAACGTGCCACGCTCTACGGCATCGTGGTCTACAGCGGACGACGGATGAACTACAGCCGGGTCGACCTGGCCGGGGCCCGCGAGATTTTCATTCGCGAAGCGCTGGTCGGTGACGAGTGGGAATCAGGGTTGCCGTTTCTGGCAGCCAACCATAAGCTGATCCAGCAGGTGCAGGATCTGGAGCACAAGGCGCGCCGCCAGGACGTGCTGGTGGACGACGAACTCATTTACGCGTTCTACGACCAGCAACTGCCGGCCGACGTGTGCAGCGGCTACGGCCTGGAGCGCTGGTACCGAGACGAAGTCAAGCGCCAACCACTTCTGCTGAAGCTGACCCGTGACGAACTGATGCGTCACGAGGCGGCGGGCATTACCACGGCCTCGTTTCCCAAGACCATCCGGCTTGGTGGCGTGGACTGCGCTGCCAGCTACTTGCATGAGCCCGGTGATGCACGCGATGGTCTCACCGTGACCGTCCCGTTGTTTGTGCTTAACCAGGTCAACGATGAGCGCTGTGAATGGCTGGTGCCGGGTATGCTCAAGGAGAAGGTGCAGGCATTGCTCAAGACCCTGCACCAGCGCCCGCGCTCACGCCTGGTGCCGCTGCCGGACACCGCAGCCAGGTTTGCAGAAATGCTGACTGTGCCGGAAAAATACGGCGCGGGCAGTCTGGTCGACGCGCTGCTGAAACTGGTGCGCGATGCCACCTCGCTCGATGTCGTGCGAGCCGACATCAAGGTCGACATGCTCAGCCCCCATTTTTTCATGAACTTTCGCGTGGTGGATGAGCATGGCCGCCAACTGGGGCAGGGACGCAACCTGGGGGCTCTCAAGGCGCAATGGGGCAAGCAGGCACGCGGAGCCTTTCAGGCGCTGGCAAATTTGAAGCTAAATGCCCCTGTAGCGCCCGTGGTACAAGCGCAATCAGCTACTGAAAAGATAGCGTCTGCGCCTCCCGTCGCACCGGTCCGGGCGGCGATGACAGAGCAGCGCCATGTGGCATGGACCTTTGGCGATTTGCCCGAACTGCTGGAAATCCGCAAAGGCGGGCAAACGCTGATCGGCTTTCCTGCGCTCATTGATGCAGGCGACGCGGTGACGGTGGAGGTGTTTGACGAACCAGAGGTCGCTGCCACCAGGCACCGCGGCGGACTGCGCCGATTGTTTGCACTGCAGGTCAGGGATGCACTGAAGTACCTGGAAAAGAGTATTCCCGATTTGCAGAAGATGGCGGTGGCGTTCATGCAGGTGGGCAAGACCGAGGCAGGGCTGGGCGGCGGTACTCTGGAGGAGCTGCGCGAGCAGATCCTTGCCGTGGCGCTGGAGCGCGCGTTCCTGCTCGATCCACTGCCAACCGACGAGTGTGCGTTCAAGCGACGCATTGACGAAGGGCGAGGACGTCTGACACTGATTGCCAATGAGGTGGCCCGTATGGCTGGCGTTATTCTGGTAGAGCACGCAGCAGCCAGCCGAAAGATAAAGGACACCAGGAACGCACCCGAGGCGCTAGCCGATGCCGCGCAGCAATTACACCGCCTGATGCCAAAACGCTTTCTGCAGACCACCCCCTGGGATCGTTTGCAGCACCTGGCGCGCTACCTCAAAGCGATTACCCTGCGGCTGGACAAGTACCGTGCAGACCCGGCACGCGATCTAGCACGCCTGTCCGAACTACGTCCCCAAGAACAGCGCTACTGGCGTCTGGTGGCCGAGCGCAAGGGTGCGGTGGATGACCGCATGCAGGAATTTCGCTGGCTGCTTGAAGAACTGCGTGTGAGCTTCTTTGCCCAGGAGTTACGCACGCCGCAACCCGTGAGCGTAAAGCGACTGGACAAGGCGTGGCAGCAGTTGTCGAACTGAAAATTTGGAATCAGGCATAGAATTCACCAAGAATTCGCGGAAGAAAATCGTTTAAAGTGTTATTTTAAATGTCCGATCCCTCTCTATCTGATGCATTGACGACACGGCAAGCAGCCCAAAGGCTTGGTTTATCGGTGACGTCCGTTCAGAAAATGGTGGAAAGTGGAGCACTTCAAGCATGGGTTACACCCGGTGGGCATCGTCGAATTCACAGCGCTGCGGTTGAACAAATCAGAAGTGCCCGGGGCCAGTCGGGCGAAACCTCTTTTCGGCCTCCGGTGCAGCGCATGCGTGTGCTACTGGCTGAAGACGATGAAATTCAGGTCAGGTATTTCCAGGCACTGATCGAAAGGTGCTCCTATCCAATCGACCTGATCGTGGCATCTGATGCTTCGGTCGCGCTCATGCAATTGGAGCGCCAAAGGCCTGATCTCATTGTCACCGACTTGTTGATGAAGCCTTTCGACGGTTTTCATCTGATCAAGATGCTGGAGCGGGAGCCGGCCTACTTCCGGATTGACATTGTCGTTATTTCGGGCATGGACCGAGGCGAAGCTTTGAAGCGCGGACAGCTACCGGATTGGGTGACGTTTTATCAGAAGCCTGTAAGTCCGGAGCGAATAGTCGGGTACCTCGACTCGATGCAAGCGCGCTTCGCCAAGGCGCAGATCACTGCGCAGCAAAAAACGGGCTCAATCGGGTAATCGTTGGATATACCCTACAAATACAGTGGTTATCGGTTCTATCATATAAACCAAATACGTTATTTACGGACCTTTTATTGAATTTCCGTAGTGACCGGTGGGCAGGCAACTGAATGAGGTTGTTCCACGAATCTTGGTCAAACCAACGTTTTGATGAGGTGCCCGATGCGCAACGAAAAGTCCACTGATATTGTGAATGGCCGGCTTGCTACGCTGCGCCGACACGCCATGGTGTTTGGAGTACCACTGTGCATCGGGTTGGGCATTGCGTTAACCGACCGTCTCGATCTGCTGATCAACAATACCGCCATCGCCACGGCAATGAGTTTCTATCTGGTGTCTTCCATCGGCCTGTTGTGGGCATGCGACGCGCGTCATCAGATGACGATGCGCACCATGTCCAAACTGGAATCGGAAAATGAACGCCTGTATGCAAAGGCGGTCAATTCGGATATGCAGGCCAACTACGACGGTTTGACCCGCCTGCCCAATATCCGTCTTCTTCCGGACCGCTTCGCTCAGGCCACCGAACGGGCCAAGCGCAATAAGACCCACATCGCTTTGTATTTGGTCACCATCGATGACTTCATTCCGATAAATGAACGCTACGGATTGGAGGCTGCCACCAAGGTCGTCCGTACCACAGCAGTTCGACTCAAAAAGGTACTCAGAGATACGGACAGCATTGTGCGTGTCAGCAGCAGTGACTTTGTGATCATTGCTGAATCAATCAAGGACCTTTCACACACTCAGTGTCTCATCGAGAAAATGAAGCGGGTGCTGGTAAAGCCGATTGAAGTGGACAACACAACGCTGATCCGGGTTCATGAAAAACTGGCCTGCGCGACTTATCCAAATGACGGCGAGGATCTGGAGAGCCTATTGCGCAAGGCACAAAGCGAACTGGACGTCACAAGTCCGCACATTCGCACAGGCAAACCCATTGCACCGGCAACCCGGGCTTCCAGCGCGGGCCAGAGCGTCAACGGGCTGAGCTACCAATACTGAGATTCTGTTCTGATCCTGCTTCGCGCAAGCCCGCTGTAAGGGCATTTGCAGATACTCGCCGATGGTAGCCATTCGATGGCACAATCGCGCTTCGAAAAGTCGGCCCTTCCCATGCCACAGTCGCATCCGCCTAACGGTTCAGCCGTGTCGCGGAAGGTTTCTTAACCAAACTTAGGTTTCCCCAAGGGAAACGGAGGTCAGCGGAATATGAGTGAGACAACGTCCCTAGGGGCGAACCAGGCTACGTCGGTGTACCAGGCGTACCAGAGCAATACCTACCTTTTTGGCGGCAACGCCCCGTATGTCGAAGAGATGTACGAAAACTACCTGGCCAATCCCGGCAGCGTCCCTGATTCCTGGCGTGACTACTTTGATGCGCTGCAAAACGTGCCCGCCGTTGATGGAAGTGCAGCCAAGGACGTTGCCCATCTACCTGTGATCAACGCGTTTGCCGAACGGGCGAAGCAGGGTGTGAAACAGGTGGTGATGGCCACAGGTGCCGACTCCGAGATGGGTCGCAAACGTACCGCCGTGCAGCAGTTGATTGCGGCATACCGCAACGTCGGTGCGCGCTGGGCTGATCTGGACCCGCTCAAGCGCACCGAGCGCGACAAGATTCCCGAATTGGAGTTGTCCTTTTACGGCTTCAATGATGCCGATCAGGAAACGGTTTTTAACATCAGCAACACGTTCTTCGGCAAAGAGTCGATGAGCCTTCGGGAACTGATGAACGCACTCCATGAAACGTACTGCGGCACCATCGGTGCCGAATACATGTACACCACCAATCAGAACCAGAAGCGCTGGTGGCAGCAACGGTTGGAGAGCATTCGCTGCAAGCCCAGTTTTTCTGCGGACAAGAAGAAGCACATTCTGGATCGTCTCACAGCCGCTGAAGGCCTGGAGCGGTTCTTGCACACCAAGTTTGTAGGTCAAAAGCGCTTCTCGCTCGAAGGCGGCGACAGCTTTATCGCGGCCATGGACGAACTCATCCAGCAGGCCGGAACCAAAGGGGTTCAAGAAATTGTGATCGGCATGGCCCACCGTGGCCGCCTCAACGTGCTGGTAAACACCCTGGGCAAGATGCCTGGAGATCTGTTTGCCGAATTCGACCACACGGCCCCCGAAGATCTGCCAGCCGGAGACGTGAAGTATCACCAGGGGTTCTCATCGGATGTGACCACCCCCGGGGGCCCAGTGCACTTGTCATTGGCGTTCAATCCTTCGCACCTGGAAATTGTGAACCCGGTGGTAGAAGGGTCGGTGCGCGCCCGCATGGACCGTCGTGATGATCCTTCCGGCAACCAGGTGTTGCCGGTTCTGGTGCATGGCGATGCGGCATTTGGTGGCCAGGGTGTGAATCAGGAGACCCTGTGCCTGGCACAGACGCGTGGCTACACCACGGGCGGGACGGTGCATATCATCATTAACAACCAGATCGGTTTCACCACCTCGGACCCGCGCGACATGCGCTCCAGTGCGTTCTGCACTGACATCGTGAAGATGGTGGAGGCGCCAGTGCTGCACGTCAACGGCGATGATCCCGAAGCCGTCGTGCTGGCCACCCAACTGGCGCTGGAGTTCCGGATGGAATTCCGTCAGGACGTGGTGGTGGACATTACCTGTTTCCGAAAGCTCGGCCACAACGAACAGGACACACCCAGCCTGACCCAGCCGCTGATGTACAAGAAGATTACGGTCCACCCCGGCACCCGCAAGTTGTACGCCGACAAGCTCTCCGCCCAAGGGTTGGGTGAGACGCTGGGCGATGACATGGTCAAAGCCTATCGCGCGGCATTGGATCAGGGCAAGCACACGATCGATCCGGTTCTGACCAACTTCAAGAGCAAGTATGCGGTTGACTGGACACCCTTCCTGGGCAAGAAATGGACCGACGCTGGCGACACTGCCATTCCTTTGGCCGAGTGGAAACGCCTGGCCGAAAAAATCACAACCCTTCCCGCCACGGTTGCTCCGCACCAGTTGGTGAAAAAGGTGTATGACGACCGTGCAGCCATGGGTCGTGGTGACATCCCGGTGGACTGGGGCATGGGCGAGCACATGGCATTTGCATCGCTGGTGGCCAGTGGCTATCCGGTGCGTTTGTCGGGCGAAGACTGCGGTCGTGGCACATTTACTCACCGCCATGCCGTCATCCACGACCAGAACCGCGAGAAATGGGACGTGGGTACCTATGTACCGCTGCAGAACGTGGCTGAGGGCCAGTCGCCCTTTGTGGTGATCGACTCCATCCTTTCGGAAGAGGCGGTACTGGGATTCGAGTACGGCTATGCCTCCAATGACCCCAACACCCTGGTAATCTGGGAGGCACAGTTTGGTGACTTCGCCAACGGAGCGCAGGTGGTGATCGACCAATTCATCGCCTCCGGCGAGGTGAAGTGGGGGCGCGTCAATGGCATCACCCTGATGCTGCCGCACGGTTACGAGGGGCAAGGTCCTGAGCACAGCTCGGCCCGTCTGGAGCGCTTCATGCAGCTCAGCGCTGATGCAAATATGCAGGTGGTTCAGCCCACCACCTCCAGCCAGATCTTCCACGTGCTGCGTCGCCAGATGGTACGCAAGCTCAGGAAGCCACTGATCATCATGACCCCCAAGTCGCTCCTGCGTGCCAAGGACGCAGCCTCACCGTTGTCCGAGTTCACCCGGGGCGGCTTCCAGACCGTCATTCCTGAAAACAAGGATCTCAAGGCCGACAAGGTCAAGCGCGTGGTGGTGTGCTCAGGCAAGGTCTACTACGACCTGGTCAAGAAGCGCGAGGAGAAGGGCGCGGACGACGTGGCGCTGTTGCGTGTCGAGCAGCTCTATCCGTTCCCGCACAAGGTTTTTTCCACCGAGCTGAAGAAGTACCCAAATGCTGCGGAAGTGGTGTGGTGCCAGGACGAACCCCAAAACCAGGGTGCCTGGTTTTTTGTGCAGCACTACCTCCACGAAAACATGAGCGAAGGACAGCGTCTGGGTTATTCCGGCCGCGCCGCGTCTGCTTCACCCGCAGTCGGTTATTCGCACTTGCATCAGGAGCAGCAAAAGGCTCTTGTGGAAGGTGCATTCGGAAAACTCAAAGGCTTTGTCCTGACCAAATAAGGAAATATTGTTATGGCAATCATTGAAGTCAAAGTGCCGCAGCTCTCGGAGTCTGTAGCCGAAGCAACCCTGTTGCAATGGAAGAAAAAGGTCGGCGATGCCGTCGCTATAGACGAGATCCTGATCGAAGTAGAAACCGACAAGGTAGTGATGGAAGTGCCTGCACCAGCCGCTGGGGTGCTGACCGAGTTGGTGATGGCCGACGGCTCCACCGTAGCCGCAGAGCAACTCATTGCCCGCATTGACACTGAAGGCAAGGCCGGTGCTTCTGCACCTGTTGCCCCGGTGGTTGCCGCTGCGCAGGCGCTGGTCGCCGCACAGGCTGCGCAAGCAGCCCCGGGCAGTACGTCCAAGGCGGGCGTGGCCATGCCTGCCGCCGCCAAGCTGATGGCTGATAACGGCATGGTTGCGGGTTCAGTTGCTGGTACGGGAAAAGATGGACGCGTGACGAAGGGCGATGTACTGCAGGCAGCCGCCGCTCCTAAAGCGGTAGCTGCCACCGCAATACCGACGGGGGTTCGGACCACTTCTTTGCCTCAGGTGGCAACGCCTAGCGTGAATCTGGGCGACCGACCGGAGCAGCGCGTGCCGATGAGTCGCCTGCGTGCCCGGGTCGCCGAGCGGCTGCTGCAATCACAAAGCAGCAATGCCATTCTGACGACGTTCAACGAGATCAACATGGCTCCCGTGATGGAGATGCGCAAACGTTTCCAGGACCGTTTCGAGAAGGAGCATGGTGTAAAGATCGGGTTCATGAGCTTCTTCGTCAAGGCGGCTGTGCACGCGCTGAAGAAGTTCCCGGTCCTCAATGCCTCGGTCGACGGCAACGACATCGTTTACCACGGCTACTTTGATATCGGCATTGCAGTGGGTTCCCCACGCGGGCTGGTAGTGCCGATTTTGCGCAATGCCGACCAGATGAGCTTTGCCGACATTGAGAAGAAGATTGCCGAATACGGTGTCAAGGCGCGCGACGGCAAACTCGGCATCGAGGAGATGACGGGCGGGACCTTTTCCATCTCCAACGGCGGAACCTTTGGCTCCATGATGTCCACCCCCATCATCAATCCGCCCCAGAGCGCCATCCTGGGTGTACACGCGACCAAGGACCGCGCCATGGTGGAGAACGGCCAGGTGGTGGTGCGTCCCATGAACTATTTCGCGATGAGCTACGACCACCGCATCATCGACGGCCGCGAAGCCGTGCTGGGACTGGTGGCGATGAAAGAGGCGCTGGAAGATCCGGCGCGTCTGCTGTTTGATATCTGATCTGTCTCTTGCTGACGCGGAGTCTGGATGGCAGAGGGTTCTGTTCCGTGTCCCCCGCCCTGCGGGCTCCTCCTGTACCTGCGCAGAACCCTCTGCCATCCAGACTCCTTTGAGGAATTAGTATGAGCAAACAATTTGATGTCGTCGTGATCGGCGCGGGCCCTGGTGGCTATATCGCAGCGATTCGTGCTGCCCAACTGGGCTTCAACGTGGCCTGTATTGACGAGTGGAAGAATGCCGCAGGCGGGCCGGCACCTGGCGGCACCTGTACCAATGTGGGCTGCATTCCAAGCAAGGCCTTGTTGCAGTCCAGCGAGCACTTTCACCATGCCAACCACCACTTTGCCGAGCATGGCATCACGGCCAAAGGCGTATCCATGGACGTGGAGAAGATGATTGCCCGCAAGGATACGGTGGTCAAGCAGAACAACGATGGCATCCTGTACCTGTTCAAGAAGAACAAGGTCAGCTTTTTCCATGGTCGTGGTTCGTTTGTGAAGTCGGATGTTGCGGGCTACCATATCAAGGTGGCGGGCGAGACGGACGAGACCATTGCCGGCAAACATGTCATTGTGGCAACCGGCTCCACTGCACGTGCCTTGCCCGGTACTCCGTTTGATGAAGTCAGTGTGCTGTCCAACGACGGCGCACTGCGCATCGCTGCCGTGCCCAAGAAACTGGGCCTGATTGGCTCGGGTGTCATCGGTCTGGAAATGGGGTCCGTCTGGAAACGCTTGGGAGCGGAGGTGACGATTTTGGAAGGCCTGCCGGTTTTCCTGGGTGCCGTAGACGAACAGGTGGCCAAGGAAGCGCACAAGGCCTTTACCAAACAGGGACTCAAGATCGAGTTGGGCGTCAAGGTCGGTGACATCAAAACGGGCAAGAAAGGCGTGTCGGTGGCTTACACCAGCGCCAAAGGCGAGGCGCAGTCGCTGGAGGTAGACAAGCTGATTGTCTCCATCGGCCGGGTTCCCAACACCACCGGCCTGAATGCCGAGGAAGTTGGCCTGAAGTTGGACGAACGCGGGGCAATTGAGGTGGACGCAGACTGCAAAACCAATCTGCCCGGTGTCTGGGCTGTGGGTGACGTGGTGCGCGGCCCGATGCTGGCGCACAAGGCCGAAGAAGAGGGCGTTGCGGTAGCAGAGCGCATTGCCGGGCAGCACGGGCACGTGAACTTCAATACCGTGCCGTGGGTGATCTACACCAGCCCGGAGATTGCTTGGGTCGGTCGCACAGAGCAACAGCTGAAGGCGGACGGCGTGGCCTACAAGGCAGGATCGTTTCCGTTCCTGGCCAATGGTCGCGCTCGCGCCCTGGGTGACACTACGGGTTTCGTGAAGTTCCTGGCGGATGCCAAAACGGACGAAATTTTGGGCGTGCACATCGTGGGGCCGATGGCCAGCGAACTGATTTCGGAAGCGGTTGTGGCGATGGAATTCAAGGCCAGCGCAGAAGACATTGCGCGCATCTGCCACGCCCATCCGTCTCTGAGCGAAGCGACCAAGGAAGCGGCACTGGCGGTCGACAAGCGGACTCTGAATTTTTGAAAATAGTGGTGGAAACCCGCGTTGGTATTGCGTTGGAAGCTACTGAATTCATAGTGGGTTGAACCTGTGCCATCGCTCGTCAAAGTAGCCTATGAGGCCGAGTTGAAGGCTCGCGGGTATGTGGCTGACCCTGCCCAGCTGTGTGCAGTGGACGCACTCGAGCGCTGTTCTCGCGAATGGTCGGCATTTAAGGAAAAGCGCTCCAATGTCATAAAAAAGCTGATCAACCGGCCGGAAGTCCCACGCGGCGTGTACATGTACGGCGGTGTGGGCAGGGGCAAAAGCTTCCTGATGGACTGTTTTTACAACGCGGTGCCTTTGCGGCGTAAAACACGTTTGCATTTTCACGAGTTCATGCGCGAAGTGCACCGTGAGCTCTCTGATCTGCAGGGCACCGTCAACCCACTGGACGAACTCGGCAAGCGGATGGCAGCACGCTACCGCCTCATTTGCTTTGACGAGTTCCACGTGGCGGAAATTACCGATGCCATGATCCTGCACCGGTTGCTGGCATCCCTTTTCAACTACGGAGTGGGTTTCGTCACCACGTCGAATTTCAAGCCCGATGATCTCTATCCCGCAGGACTGCACCGGGAGCGCATCCTGCCCGCCATAGCCCTCCTCAACACGCGCATGGAAGTCCTGAACGTGGACAATGGCACCGATTACCGCACCCGCACCCTGGAATCGGCCAAGATCTACCATGTTCCGATGGGGGCGCAAGCAGATCAGGCAATGGAGCAAACCTTCATTGCATTGGCCGAGACTCACGATGAGGATCCGGTCCTCCACATCGAAGCCCGTGATATTCGGGCTGTCCGCAAGGCCGGTGGTGTGGTCTGGTTTGATTTCCGGACCTTGTGCGGCGGACCTCGTTCGCAAAATGATTACCTGGAAATCGCAACCCAATTCCACACGGTGCTGCTAAGCAACGTGCCCTACATGCCCGTGCGCATGGCTTCGGAGGCAAGGCGGTTTACCTGGCTGGTAGATGTTCTGTACGACCGGCGTGTCAAACTGATCATGTCGGCAGAAGTGGTTCCGGAGGCTCTGTACACTGAAGGTCCGTTAGCCCACGAGTTTCCACGCACCGTATCGAGACTTAACGAAATGCAGTCCAAGGAATATCTGGCCTTGGAGCGACGTATGGTGGAGACTCGCCTGACATGAGGACGGCGTGGGCAACACTGGCCTGTTGTATGTTGCTGCCCTGCGCTAGGGCCGAAGTACTGGTCGATTCCGCCTCGGCGTCTGCTGAGCGGATAAAGATTGAAGCCACGCGCCAGCAGGAGTTGGTCGTGCTGGAAGCACAGGAAAGTGCTTGCGAGTCCCGTTTTGCGGTGACCGATTGTGTCAACGCAGTTCGCACCCGCCGTAGGCAGGTTCTGGCAGGCTTTAAGCGTCAGGAAGTTGCTCTCAATGACGCGCAACGCAAACAGCGGGCGCTGGAACAGCGTGCTGCGGCGAAAGAAAGGGCGGAGGAACGAAGTCGCCGTGACGCCCAAACCCCGGCTGCAGTACCCTCAGATGCAACAGCCGAACCTACCACCACACCGGCAATCCCAACGGTAAATCCTCCCGCGGTGATCAGCCACACAGCGTCGCAACCGGGTCGCGAGAAGGCGGCTACAAATCCAGCGCTTCCGCAAAGGCAGATCAATAAGTCAGAGTACGACCAGAAACAAAAAGACGTTGAACAGCGCAGACTCGATCGGGACAAGCGTCTTAAAGACCGTCCTGGCGGTCAAGCGGCGTGGCCTGCACCGCCCTGAACCGGGCCGCCTTCTTGATTACGCCCGGTCTTACTAGCCGTCAAGCGGCTCAAGCTTGACGATGACAAGCGACAGGTTGTCGCCACCGCCACGACCACGCGAGCGCGCCTTTTCAATCAGGAACTCGGTGGCTTCCCGGGCGGAAAGAGTTGACAGTACCGACCCGATTTCCCCGTTGTTGAAGTAGTGCCAGACCCCGTCGCTGCATGCCATCAGCGCGTCGCCAGGCCGCAATTTTGCGATGAAATGCGCATCCACTGGCGGGTCGCCCTCGGTGCCAAGGCAACCCATCAAGATGTTGGATTGTGGGTGCACTGCGGCCTGCTCCTCCGTGATTTCGCCGCGGTTGACCAAGGCCTGGACGTAGGAATGGTCCATCGTGCGTTTGATGAATTTGCTGCCGTGAAAATGGTAAATCCGAGAGTCGCCCGTATGGGCCCAGTAACAGTCACCGCCAGGGTTGATCAGGAACGCCGCAAGCGTGCTGTGGGGTTCCTCCTCCGAGGAAATGGCAGTCAACTTGATGACAATGTGAGCTTCCTCCACCACCTGTCGAAGTGTTGCCGCCGCGTCGTCAGTTTCCGGGTCGTAGCGGTCAAACAACTGCTTGGCCGTCATCATGACCTGATCGGACGCCTTTCTGCCGCCGCTACGTCCGCCCATACCGTCGGCCACGATGGCCAGCACGCAGCCATTGATGCGGGAATGCTTGAGCAGTGCAACTTGGTCTTGCTGGTACTCACGGTCGCCTTTGTGGATGCCCGTGGAGGCGGTCAGTCGATAGCCAGATGACATGGATGGTGGCCTGGGAAAAAATTTTCAAAACAAGGAGCGGTATGCCCGTATTATCGAATGCATCAACCCGCGTAATGCCTAATTTAACCACGACCTCGGTCACAAATTTACTTTGGACGCTAATCTTCATTCTCCAGAACGCCGTTTGATCGAGCTTCGCATCGAACACGCGGACCTCGATGCCATTATCGATCGCACATTGGTGGAAGCCCCCGCTGACGAGTTGATGCTGCGTCGTCTCAAGAAGCGGCGCCTAGTTTTGCGTGATGAGATCGCACGATTGCAGGATGCTCTGGAACCCGATGAACCGGCCTGATGCATGAATTTCCCGGAGCGTGTTGCCCGGGCTTTTGAAGCACAAGGTCTGCTGGCAAATCTCGAACCGGCGTTGACAGTGCGGGTCGGACAGGTGCACATGGCAAAGGAAGTGGCGCGCACCATTGACGAAGGCGGAGTGCTGGCGGTCGAAGCGGGTACCGGGGTGGGAAAAACCTTTGCGTACTTGGTGCCCGCGCTGCTCAGTGGTAAGCGAACTCTGCTGTCCACGGCGACCAAAACCTTGCAGGACCAGCTATATAACCGGGACATCCCCAGACTGCTGACGGCTTTGAAGGTCCCGGTCCGGGTGGCTTTGCTTAAGGGCCGCAGCAGCTACTTGTGTTTGCAGCGTCTGGGTGAGGCACGCCAGCACCTTAACGCGCAAGATTTCTGTCAGCATGCGGACCTGGCGCAGGTGGAAATTTGGGCAATGGCGACCCGATCGGGTGATTTGTCCGAACTTGGTTCGCTTGACGAAAACTCTCCTGTTTTGCCCTTGGTTACCTCCACCCGTGAAAACTGCTTGGGAAGCACCTGTCCCCAAGCAGGAAGTTGCCATATCAATCAGGCACGACGCACGGCCAAGGCGGCGGACATAGTCGTAATCAACCACCACCTGTTCTTTGCCGACCTGCATGTGCGTGAGTCAGGCGTTGCGGAATTGCTGCCAACGGTCAGTACCGTAGTCTTTGATGAGGCGCATCAACTCAATGATGTTGGCATTCAGTTTCTTGCCCGGCAATGGTCCACGCACCAGGTTGAGGTCCTATGCCGAGAGTTGGAGCATCAAGGGCCGTTGTTGGCGATGGGCTCAACCAGTTGGCGTGCTGTGGTGTTTGACATCGTGCACGCAGTTGCTGCCTTGCGCGGCGTGGTGGGCGAGACTGTTGAAGGTCGCCTTCCCTGGTCTACGCAGGCACCGCTAGGTTTGAGTGCTTCCGGGTGGAACCAGTGTTTGATGGCGCTTCATTCGTCCCTGCGAGCGGCCATTGGGGTACTTTCGCAGCTACAGGATCACGAAGGCGCGGCACATGCGCTGCGGCTGCGCGTGGTGAGCCTATTTGAAGACGTGTCTGCGTTTTCGGAACCAGCAGACCCAGGAGTAGTGCGTTGGTTGGAGATCGGGAAGTCGGTGCGGCTACTGCAGTCGCCTCTTCATATTGCCGATGCTTTGCGGCCACTGTTATTGGGAACGGACACGGGACTCGATCGCCTGCAGCCGTCGTGGGTGTTTACCTCCGCGACGCTGGGTCACGATGCAACGCTGGCCTGGTTCATCACGTCGTGCGGATTAACCAATGCACGGGTGCTTCGGGTGGATAGTCCGTTTGACTATGCGGCCCAAGCTGTGTTGTACGTGCCGACCCATTTTCCAAGACCCAGCGACCCAATGCACAGCGAGTGCGTGGCAATGCTGGCGGCCCAGGGCGCGGAAATTTTGGGTGGGCGTACGCTCGTTCTGACAACCAGTCTGCGTGCGATGTGCAGCATTGGAGAAGCACTTCGCCAGCATTTCACCGAGGGCAGCAGAATCGACGTGCTGGTTCAGGGGGAACTGTCAAAACGGGAACTGACGGATCGCTTTTGCAGAGCGCCGCGAGAGGGCACGCGTGGTAACGTCCTGGTGGCATCAGCATCTTTCTGGGAGGGTATCGATGTTCCCGGGGATGCTTTGCAGATGGTGGTTATTGACAAGCTTCCCTTTGCTCCCCCTGACGATCCGCTGGTCGAGGCGCGCTCGCGTGCCCTGAAGCTGATCGGGAAGAATCCGTTTCAGCACCTGCACGTCCCACATGCGGCGGTTGCGCTCAAGCAGGGCGCCGGTCGGCTCATTCGCAGTGAAACAGATCGTGGTGTTTTGCTAATTTGCGACAGTCGACTTGTACAAAACGGCTACGGGCGAAAAATCATGGCTGCGTTGCCACCTATGAGACGGGCAATGAGCCAGGAACAGTTCCTAGAAGCCTTAACCAAGATTACCAAAACTTCCACCACGAATCCAGATCTGCCTTAGAGCTTTGGGCCAGGAAACGGGACTGCGGGTACGTTCTTTCAAGAACCCGCTTGGCATCGTCTCTGAGTTGCGGCATGTTCAGCGCGTCGTAGGCCTTGAAGATAATGAACAGTGCCTCCTCTACTGCGGGAACGTCGCGGTAGTCGGTCACGGCTAGTTGTGCACGGTTGAGCGCAGCGAGGTAGGCGCCGCGTTTGTAGTAGTAGCGTGCAACGTGCACTTCGTATTTCGCCAGAGAGTTGACGATATAGGCCATGCGCAAACGGGCATCAGGCGTGTAACGGGATTCAGGAAAACGTGAAGCCAATTCCTTGAAGGACTCAAATGACTCTTTCGATGCCTTTTGATCGCGCTCTGACAATTCCTGGCCGGTAACACCTGAAAAAAGTCCCATATCATCATGGAAGTTCACCAAGCCTTTCAAGTAGAGCGCGTAATCCAGTGCCGGACTGGCGGGATGAAGCTTCATGAAGCGCTCCAACGCTGCAATTGCCTGGGCTGACTCAGCGGTTTTGTAGTAGGAGTAGGCCTTGTCAAGTTGGGCCTGCTGTGCCAACGGAGTGCCGGCTGCGCGTGCCTCCAGCTTTTCCAGCAATACGATGGCTTTCTCCCACTGCCCAGCCGCCATGTCGCCCTGCGCCTCCTGATAAATGTTGGCTGGGTTCATGGCAGCGGTCCTGTCCGCCGGCGTGGAAGAGCATGCAGAAAGTGTGAGTACACCGATCGTTAGCAAGGTGGTACAAACGACCGATAATTTGACTCGACGCATATTGGGGGCTTTCTTGAAACAGACCGGCGGAATTATATCGATGCCCCCCTCAGGCACTGAGAGCGACGATGCGGAAGAGGTTGTCGCAGATGCGGAATGGCGCGACCTCAGGGTCTCGGCCGACTTTCACGGTGAAAGGATTGACCGAGCGTTGGCTTCCATGGTGCCAGAGCTCTCGCGAAGTTACCTGCAACAGTTGTTGGAATCAGGGTTGGTGTCCATCAACACACTGACAGCAACCAAGGCATCGCAGCGTGTCAAGGCGGGCGACTCTCTGATCGTTGAGATCCGACCTACGCAGCAAAGCCAGGCGTTCAAGCCCCAGGCTATGGCGTTGAACGTGGTTTTCCAGGATAACCACTTGCTCGTGATCGACAAGCCCGTGGGCATGGTGGTGCACCCGGCACCAGGCAACTGGAGCGGAACTTTGCTCAACGGCTTGTTGGCCATGGACGGCAACTGTGCAACGCTGCCGCGTGCCGGTATCGTGCATCGCCTGGACAAGGACACCAGTGGCCTGATGGTGGTGGCGCGTAGCCGCGCTGCGATGGATGCGCTAGTGCGCGCCATTGCCGCGCGTGATGTAAGTCGCCAGTACCTTGCCCTGGCGCATCGATCTTGGACTGGTCCGGTTAACCAGTCCATCGTTGCGCCCATTGGCCGCGATCCGAGAAATCGGTTGCGTATGGCGACGGTGGATCTGGATAAGACGCATGGCAAGTCGGCGCAGACCGATGTCATTTTGTTGGAAAATTCAAGAGTCGGCTGCTTTGTTCACTGTATTTTGCATACTGGGCGCACCCACCAAATTCGGGTCCACATGGCATCAGTGGGGCATCCACTGGTGGGAGACTCCGTATATGGGGGGGCATCGATAGACGGTATGTGCCGTCAGGCGCTTCACGCATTTCGATTGGCGTTTCATCACCCCATAACCGCTCAATCGCTGCATTTCGAATCGCCCCTGCCAGACGATTTCAGGGCTCTGTTGGAGACTTGGGGCCTGCGCTACAATCCGCCGAATGGGCCTGACAAGGCTTGAGTACCCTGGCCAACTGCCACGGGTCGGCACGGTGACCGGTTCACGTCTGCTGCCATCCGGACGAAATTTCATTGAGTGGCCGCACTACGGCGGTGTTTCCTGATAAACCTGACTATGAATATGGCGGAAGCAAAGCGTGTCCTTGAGGCCGCGTTGATTTGTTCGCAACAGCCTTTGCCCATGCGTGATATGCGGGTGCTGTTTGACGATGCAATCGGCGCAGACACCCTTAAGAACTTGCTGGATGATATAAGGAACGACTGGTCATCGCGGGGCGTGGAACTGGTGAGCGTCGCCACAGGCTGGAGATTTCAAAGCCGACCGGAGATGCGTGATTTTCTGGACCGATTGCACCCCGAGAAGCCGCCCCGCTACACGCGAGCAACCCTGGAAACGCTGGCCATCATTGCCTATCGACAGCCCGTCACCCGAGGCGATATGGAAGACATTCGTGGCGTAACCATCAATTCGCTGCTCATCAAGCAGCTCGAAGACCGGGGCTGGGTGGAAGTCATTGGCCACCGTGAAACAGCGGGCAGACCTGCGCTGTACGCCACGACCCGGCAGTTTTTGGATGATTTGGGATTGCAAACTCTGGATCAGCTGCCAATACTGGGTGGCCCGCCGACGCAGGTCAGTGACTTCGCCGGATTCGCTGAGGTCATGGAGGAAGCCCTTGTATTGCCTTCAGTAGGTGCTGAAGTTGCAAGCGATGCACTCTTGCAAATGGACATGCCCTTGGAATCGGCTGGACCGGAAAACCCCCTTTTGATCGGATCTTCAGAATGACTGGAAACCCACAAGAAGCGCGGCCTGTAACTGAAAATGGAGGTGGAGCAGGGGACACGCGCTTTGATGCTGGTGCATTGGCTGCATCTCCGCAGGAGAACCTGAATGTGTCTTATGCCGCAGCTGTCGCCCCCGAAGTCGCTCCGTCTGTGGAAGTGCCAGCGGTGACGACGCGGTTTGAAGATGTTGTTTCCGGGCAATTTGATGCGGACGAGGCGGCGGAAGAGTTGGCACCTCCGAAACGTGTTCTGCTACCCATGGCTGAGACGCCTAAACTGCACAAGGTGCTTGCACAGTCTGGGATGGGTTCGCGTCTCGAGATGGAGCAGTTGATACTGGAGGGCCGAATTTCGGTGAACAATGAGCCAGCGCACATTGGTCAGCGAATCCAGTTTGGCGACAGTATCAAGGTCAACGGAAAACCGATTCGTTTCCGAATTGATCCACCGCCGGCCCGAGTTATTGCCTACCATAAGCCGGTGGGCGAAGTGGTGACTCACGATGATCCCCAAAATCGCCCGACCGTGTTCAGGCGATTGCCTAAGCTATACCAGGGAAAGTGGCAATCTGTGGGCCGTCTGGACTTGAATACTGAAGGCCTGTTGCTTTTTACCAGCTCGGGGGAAGTGGCTAACAATCTTATGCACCCCCGTTTTGGACTTGAGCGGGAGTATGCAGTGCGCGTCCTGGGCGCATTGAGTAAGGAGGAAAAACAGATGCTGTTGGATGGAGTCCAACTCGACGACGGGAGTGCGCAGTTCGCCAGTATTGAAGAAGGGGGGGGAGAGGGCTCAAATTGTTGGTACCGCGTCACGATTTCGGAGGGGCGCAATCGAGAGGTTCGTCGCATGCTGGAATCGGTAGGTCATGCGGTGAGCCGCTTGATTCGGATTCGTTACGGTGCCATGGTATTGCCGCGGGGCCTCAAACGAGGTGCGTGGATGGAACTCGATGAAGCCGATATCCGTTCTTTGATGCGAGCTGCTTCAGGTCCAGGTGCACGGTCGTCGGGAGCAAATAGAGGCTCCGCCGCAGATCTTCAGCGCGAACCCGGAACAGGCGGCAAGCGCCGTGGAGGTGGTCGGGCGGGGGGCAGGTCGACAGGCCCAGGGCAGCGCGGCCAAAGTGGGGGCGGCATGCCAACTGGAAGCGGTCGCTCTGAAAAAAGTGGAGACCGCGGTGGAGGGGCGAATCAACCCGATCCGATGAAGACGGCGTTTGGCTATATTGGTGCGGATAGTTACTCACGCCAAAGGCAAGAAGCCGGGCGGCGTTCGCGCGGGCCACAGGCCGGTCCACGCCGCAGTGGACGCAAATGAGTAAACGCACGATGCTAAACTCAAAAGCTTTGCGCTTACGCCAAAAATTTGCTAACTTAACCTTGGAATTACCATGACCATTGAACGTACTCTCTCCATCATCAAGCCTGACGCTATCGCAAAGAATGTGATTGGACAAATTTATGCACGATTCGAGGCTGCAGGCTTGAAGGTTGTCGCCGCCCGCATGGTGCATTTGTCGCGTGGCGAGGCGGAGGCTTTTTATGCAGTGCACAAGGCACGCCCGTTTTTCAAGGATTTGGTCGATTTCATGATTTCAGGTCCGGTCATGATTCAAGCGCTCGAAGGCGAGAACGCGATCCTTAAGAACCGTGACCTGATGGGTGCCACCGATCCCAAAAAGGCGGCCGCAGGAACGATTCGTGCAGACTTCGCTGACAGCATTGATGCCAACGCAGTGCATGGTTCCGATGCCGCCGAGACCGCAGCAGTAGAAGTTGCGTTCTTTTTCCCCGGCATGAACGTTTACTCGCGTTAATACATGCAATGACGGCCAACCTGCTCGAATACGATCTCGAGGGATTGGCCGCTTTTTGTGAGCGGCTTGGGGAAAAGCGTTTTCGCGCGACTCAGTTGTTTCGCTGGATTCACCAAAAGGGTGCCGCGCAGTTTGATGATATGACGGACCTGGCGAAGTCTTTGCGCGAAAAATTGAAGGTCGCTGCTTGCATCCAGGTGCCGAGCGTTGTGAGTCAACACATTTCATCGGACGGTAGTATCAAATGGCTATTTGATGTAGGTGGCAATGACGCTGTTGAGGCCGTGTTTATTCCTGAAGCGGACCGGGGCACCTTGTGCATTTCGTCGCAGGCGGGCTGTATTGTGGGATGCCGGTTTTGTTCGACTGGGCACCAGGGCTTTAGCCGTCATCTGACTGTTGCGGAGATTATCGGACAGCTATGGTTTGCCGAGCATTTTCTGCGCAAGCATCTGGGTGTGACTGACCGCGTGATATCCAATGTAGTCATGATGGGCATGGGTGAACCGCTACTCAACTATGAGGCGCTGATCATTTCGCTGCGAATCATGCTGAGTGACCACGCTTACGGTCTTTCGCGCAGACGTGTTACGGTGTCGACATCTGGAGTCGTCCCCATGATCGATCAGTTGGGCCGAGATTGCCCGGTCGCGCTGGCGGTGTCATTGCATGCCTCCAACGACACGTTGCGCGAACAGTTAGTACCTTTGAATCGTAAGTATTGCATCGCCGACTTGTTTCAGGCGTGCCACCGCTATCTTGAGTTTGCGCCGCGCGATTTCGTGACATTTGAGTATTGCATGCTCGATGGGGTGAACGATTCACCAGAGCATGCGGCTGAGTTAATCGATCTCGTTCGCAAGGGTGGAAATGAAACCGGATGGTGCAAGTTCAACCTCATTCCGTTCAATCCATTCCCTGCGTCTGGTTTGACACGCTCGCCACAGGCGCGCATATTGTCTTTTTCCAAGCAACTTAACGATGCAGGAATAGTCACTACGGTGCGAAAAACGCGCGGTGATGATATCGATGCTGCTTGCGGTCAACTTGCCGGAGATGTCAAGGACATCACCGATGTTAAGAAGCGCATGGGGCGACGCACCATCATGTTGAAGTCTGACCTGGAGATGGCTGGTTTACTGAAACAGGGAGTTGTTCATGGGTAAGCGATTTCGTGTGCGCATGGTGCCACTGGTTCCAATCATCTTTTCCTGGCTTGCGTTGAGCATGGTGATGCAGTTGAGTGGATGTGCTGGCCACACCTCCGGCGCGGGGGGAGGAACGGACCTGGTTACCGACTCGGATGAACCCGACTCCAGCAAGCGCGCCCGAATTCGCTTGGAACTGGCGGTTGGGTATTTCGACAAAGGCCAGACTACGGTTGCTCTGGATGAGTTGAAGCAGTCTATCAATGCAAACCCCAATTTGTTTGAAGCCTATAACCTGCGTGGGCTTATTTACATGCGCTTGAACGATGTGTCTTTGGCGGAGGAAAGTTTTCGTCGTGCACTGAACATTAATCCTAAAGCGGCCAACGTACAGCATAACTACGGCTGGCTATTGTGTCAGCAGTCCCGAATGCCGGAGTCATTCAAGATGTTTGCGAACGCTTTGGCCAATCCGGCCTATGGAGATCGCGCCAAGACATGGATGGCCCAAGGCTGGTGCCAATTGAAAAGTGGCCAAGACACTGACGCTGAAGCCAGTTTTCAGCGTTCTTATGAACTTGATGCGGGCAATCCGATTACTGGCTATAACCTGGCATTGCTGCTTTTTAAACGCGGTGAATTTGTGAGAGCGCAGTTCTATGTCCGCCGGATCAATAACAGCGAATTGGCGAATGCCGAGTCGCTGTGGCTAGGTATCAAGGTAGAACGTCGCCTGGCTAGTCCCGACACGATGGCGCAGCTTGGTGGACAGTTAAGAAAGCGGTTTCCTCAATCGCCAGAGACTAGCGCGTTTGATCGGGGGGCCTTCGATGAGTGAGGCCTTGCCCATGATTCCTTCCAAGGACGAAAGTGCAGAAGTTTCATCGCCCACGCTGACAGCGGGTGCTATGTTGCGCAAGGCCAGAGAGGCATCGGGTTTGCATGTTGCTGCTTTGGCAGTTTCAATGAAAGTACCGGTAAAGAAGTTGGAGGCGCTAGAGGCGGATCGATACGATCTGTTGCCAGATGCCGTTTTTGTGCGTGCGCTTGCCGCAAGCGTATGCCGGGCATTAAAGCTGGATCCAAGCCCCATTTTGGAAAGACTGCCGCAAGGTATTGCCCCTCGCCTGGATGCCGAGACCCGCGGAATCAATGCGCCGTTTCGCACGCCCGGAGAGTCGAATGGCTGGTCCATTCCGGAAATGCTGTCAAAGCCGGCGGTGCTGGCGGTCGGTATCCTGTTGGTTGCGGCGTTGTTCATTGCATTGTTTCCTACTGCAACGAGTGTTGATATTACGCAGAGTGTTAACCCGCCGGATTCAAATGTGAGTATTGCTGCAGAGCCACCTGCGTCTGAGGCCTCGTCGCCCGCCCATTCCAATACCGTGGATGAGGCGGTTCCTGCTGCTCCCTTGCAACCTGTTACAGCGATATCTTCGAGGTCAGAGTCGGTTACCAAAGAACCAAGTACAAAGCTGATGGACGGCGGCGTTGCAGCACTGCTGTCGTTCAAAGCGCGCGGAACATGCTGGGTTCAGGTTACAGACTCAAAAGGTGTCATTCAACTCAATAAGACTTTGATTGCGGGTGAGGTCGCTTCTGTTCCCGGCATTGCTCCCATGTCGGTTGTAATTGGCCGCGTGGACGCAATGGATGTTGAAGTCCGGGGTCGAGCGTTCAATTTGGCAGAGGTCGCGAAAGAAAATGTCGCCAGATTTGAGGTGAAGGAGTGAGCCATAGACAGCCAATTGCCCTGTCAACACCCGTCAGGCGAACATCTTTACAGGCGCAAATTTCGTGGGGACAGTCGGTTGTAACGGTTGGTGGAGATGCGCCCGTGCGCGTTCAGTCCATGACCAATACGGATACTTCCGATGCCATAGCAACCGCCATTCAGGTCAAGGAATTGTCCATCGCCGGTTCTGAACTGGTCCGCATTACGGTAGATACGCCCGAGGCAGCGCAGGCCGTGCCGTACATTCGCGAGCAACTCGATCGTATGGGGATCACCACACCATTGATTGGTGATTTTCATTTCAACGGACACCGTTTGTTGAGCGAATTCCCGGATTGCGCTCAATCTCTGTCTAAGTACAGAATCAATCCTGGGAACGTTGGAAAAGGTGATAAGCGCGATCGACAGTTCGGACAGATGATTGAAGCCGCTGTCCGGTGGGACAAGGCTGTGCGCATTGGGGTCAACTGGGGCAGTTTGGATCAAGAACTGTTGGCTTCACTGATGGACCAGAACAGTCGACGTGACCGGCCCTGGGACGCCAAGCCGGTTATGTACGAGGCGCTCATTTCGTCGGCTCTTGAGTCGGCAGAACGTGCCCAGGAAATCGGATTGAATGCTGCCCAGATCATGCTGTCCTGCAAAGTCAGTGGTGTTCAGGATTTGGTTGCGGTGTACCGTGAATTGGGGCGTCGATGCAGTTACCCGTTGCACCTGGGTTTGACTGAAGCCGGCATGGGAACCAAAGGTACGGTTGCTTCGACCGCTGCACTTTCGGTTCTGCTTCAGGAAGGTATCGGAGATACGATCCGTGTGTCATTGACACCTGCTCCTGGCGAGGCTCGTGCGCAGGAAGTGGTGATTGCCGCGGAAATCCTACAGGCATTGGGCCTGCGGAACTTTGTTCCCAGCGTGACTGCCTGTCCGGGGTGCGGACGTACCACCAGCACAACTTTTCAGGAATTGACCCAACAGATCGATGCCTTTCTTCGGGAGAAGATGCCGGTCTGGCGCACCAATTTCCCTGGGGTAGAGAACCTCAAGGTTGCGGTCATGGGGTGTATCGTCAATGGGCCAGGTGAAAGCAAGCACGCTGATATTGGTATCAGTCTGCCTGGAACCGGTGAGGCGCCGGCGGCGCCGGTTTTCATCGATGGTGAAAAGTGTATGACCTTGCGTGGCGATTCGATCGCACGTGAGTTTCAAGCAATTGTGGAAAGCTATATTCAGCGGCGTTTTGGTGCGCCACCTGTTTCCTTCAAACCTTAAAAGCACGCATGGTTGAAAAGACTAGTACACGAACTCTGGAAAAATTGGCTGCTGTCAAAGGCATGAACGATATCCTGCCGCCGGACTCGGCTCGATGGGATAACTTCGAGGCAGCCGTTAAGACGCTCATGGCGCGGTATGCCTATCGCCCCATTCGCACCCCCATTGTTGAGCCGACGGCACTCTTTGTTCGTGGCACGGGAGAGACCACCGATATCGTCGAAAAGGAGATGTATTCGTTCGAGGACAAACTCAATGGGGAGGCATTGACGCTGCGCCCAGAGAATACCCCGGGCGTTGTGAGGGCAGCAATAGAACATAACCTGACATACGACGGTGGCAAGCGACTCTATTACATGGGCCCCATGTTTCGGCACGAAAGGCCACAACGCGGTCGTTATCGACAGTTCTACCAGTTGGGTGCAGAAGCGCTTGGATTTTCCGGTCCGGAACTCGATGTTGAATTGATGCTGCTTGCTCACGATTTGTTTTCCAGCTTGGGTTTGCGCAACGTGAGGGCAGAAATCAACAGCCTGGGTGTTGCCAGCGAACGTCGCGCGCATCGCGCGGCTTTGGTGACCTATTTTGAGAAACACAAACAGTTGCTCGATGCCGATGCACAGCGCCGATTACAGTCAAATCCACTGCGGATTTTGGATACCAAGAATCCCGCTATGCAGGAGATGGTGTCCCAGGCACCGCAGTTGCTGAGTTTTTTGGGCGATGTTTCATTGAGGCATTTTGAATCGGTCAAGCGACTGCTGAGCGGCTGCGGCGTTGAGTGGACGGTTAACCCACGACTGGTTCGTGGGTTGGATTACTACAGCCACACAGTGTTTGAATTTTTAACATCCGAACTGGGAGCACAGGGCACCCTGTGCGGTGGCGGACGATACGATGGCTTGTTTGAAGTGCTTGGTGGCAAACCAACCCCTGCGGTGGGGTGGGGGATGGGCATTGAGCGCGTGCTCGAGCTTCTTAAGGAACAGGGAACGAATGCGTCGTTGCCGACAGTTGATGCGTACGCCATCATCCCGGACGCGGCTGCATTCCCTGTGGCCATGCACAGTATTCAAGTACTGAGGCGAGCAGGGGTCAGCGTGCAAATGCACGCAGGAACGGCTGAAGGAATGGGTAGCATGAAATCTCAATTCAAACGAGCCGACAGCACTGGTGCGCAATTCGCATTGATATTTGGTGCCGACGAGCTTGCCAATGGCCAGGTTATGGTGAAATCTTTGCGCGACGGACGTGGTGAGCAACAGCCACGGTCTCTGGATACGATGGCGCAATGGGCTTCAACCCTACAATTACGGACTTAACGAAATTACAAAATGGCAAATCATCTCGATCTCGAAGAACAAGAGCAACTCGATCAGCTCAAACATTTTTGGAAGCAATATGGAAACTCCATATCATGGCTTCTAATTGCTGTTTTGGCGTGCGTTGCTGCATGGAACGGGTTCCATTATTGGCAGCGCAGTCAAGCAGTTCAGGCAGCCGCCATGTTCGATGAAGTAGAACGCGTGGTTCGCAGCGGAGATGTTCAGAAGGCTGAACGCGCGCTGTCTGATATGAGAGAACGGTTTGCTTCCACGACCTATGCACAGCAAGCCGGCTTATTGGTCGCAAAAATGGCATTTGACGCTGGTAAGGCCGACGTCGCCAAGGTGGCCCTGACCTGGGTGGCCGACAAGGCATCTGACACCGGCTACGCGTCTGTCGCGAAGTTGCGCCTGGCCGCCGTGTTAATGGATGCCAAGTCATACGATGAAGCACTCGTCGTATTGAGCAAGGGCGTGAGCGAAGAGTTCCAGGCGCTGGGCTCAGATCGAAGGGGTGATATTTATGCGCTGCAGGGAAAAATGGCCGAGGCCAAGACTGAATACCAAAAGGCCTATCTAGCGCTGGACGAGCACTCCGAATATCGGCGTTTGGTTGAAGTCAAGCTTTCTGCACTGGGCGTGAACATGGCGACGCAGAATGTCGCTGCCACCGCAGTCGCCTCTAAGGAAGGGTCCAAGTGAGTTATCACGTGCTCTTTCGCCAACTGGCGTTCCTGATCCTGGCTGCCAGTGGTTTTTTGGTTGGTTGTTCTGGGCCGGAGCGTGCCAAACCGGTTGATCCTGGTCCCAATCCGGCATCGCTTGGGGTGCGACAAGTATGGAAGTCAAGCATCGGTTCGGTTCAGTTTCCGCTGGACGTCCGCACCGTAGGAAGTTCTGTTTTCGTGGCCAGCACCGATGGCAATGTGGCGGAAATTGATGCTCGAACAGGGGGGGATGTCTGGCGCGCTGACCTAGCTACCAAGTTGTCGGCGGGTGTTGGCAGCGACGGTCGTTACACGGCGGTGGTTAGTCGCTCCAACGAGCTTATTGCGATTGAACGAGGTCGCGAGATTTGGCGTCAACGACTGAACGCCTTGACGCTTACCGCTCCATTGGTTGCCGGAGCAAGGGTGTTTGTTTTGTCATCGGACCGTTCCGTCGCCGCGTACGACGCAGTGACAGGGCGCAAACTGTGGCAACAGCAGCGGGCAGGAGATCCGCTGGTGCTCGGACAATCGGGGGTCATCTTGGCCATTGGCGATACGCTGGTGGTGGGCTTGGGTGGACGTCTGGTTGGAATGAACCCTCAGAGCGGGAGCCCGCGTTGGGACACTGCAGTGGCCACCAGTCGAGGAACAAACGACGTGGAGCGACTGGTAGATCTGGTTTCCGGCGTGAGCCGGCAAAGTGATCAGATTTGTTTGCGAGCGTTTCAGTCAGCTATTGGTTGCATTGACGGGCTAAAGGGCACCCTGCTGTGGAGCAAAGCGGCAGTTGGCGCAACCGGTATCGGGGGCGATGGGACCGCGCTGTTTGGTGCTGAGAGTGATGGAAAAGTGACTGCTTGGCGGCGTTCTGACGGCGAGTCGCTTTGGACCTCAGATCGGTTGCGTTTTCGCAGCTTGACAACGCCGGTTCTGTTGGGGCGCGCTGTCGTCGTTGGAGACGAGACTGGTACGCTCCATTTTTTGTCTCGACAGGACGGTTCAACACTCAACCGCGTCACCTCTGATGGCTCTCAAATTACCGGGGCTCCGGTGTTGATTGGGCAAACATTGGTCGCAGTCACCCAGCACGGCGGCATCTTCGGCTTTAGGTCCGACTGATTTTTCAGGCGAAACCCGATGAAGCCTGTAATCGCCTTGGTCGGCCGACCGAATGTTGGCAAGTCCACCCTGTTCAACCGCTTAACCAAATCCAGAGATGCGATTGTTGCCGATTTCGCCGGGCTGACCCGTGATCGCCACTATGGAAGCGGCAAGCAGGGTGGACACGAATTTATCGTGATAGATACCGGTGGATTTGAGCCAGATGCTGCTGATGGAATTTACAAAGAGATGGCCAAGCAAACGCGCCAGGCCGTCACCGAAGCCGATGTTGTACTTTTTGTGCTGGATGCCCGAGCCGGATTGTCGGCGCAGGACCACGATATTGCCAAATACCTGCGAAAGCTGGGCAAGCGCTGTGTGTTGGTCGCGAATAAGTCAGAAGGCATGGCGGAAGGGCTGCA
>CAIPGC010000029.1 GCA_903864505.1 uncultured beta proteobacterium
CTGCAACGGGTCCAGACCGCTGACCAAATCTACCGCGCACGTTTCATCATTGCGCTGACCGTAACGCTGGCCTCCGTGCTGGAACTGGTGGACACCAGCATTGTCAACGTCGCCATACCGCACATGATGGGAACGCTTGGCGCCACGCTCGACGAAATCACCTGGGTTTCTACCGGCTATGTGGTGGCCAATGTGATCGTGCTACCGATCTCGAGCTGGCTGGCAAACTGGTTTGGCCGACGCAACTACTTTGCCCTGTCCATTCTGCTGTTTGTGTTTGCGTCGTTCATGTGCGGCAATGCCGACACACTGGGTGGGTTGGTACTGTGGCGCATCATCCAGGGCCTGGGCGGTGGCGGACTCATCTCGACCGCACAGGCCACACTCTACGAATCGTTTCCACCAGAGGAAGCCGGCACTGGCATGGCCATTTTTGGGCTCGGCATCATGACCGGCCCGATGCTAGGCCCAACGCTGGGCGGCTACATCACGGATGCAGCTTCCTGGCCATGGATCTTTTATATCAATATCCCCTTGGGAGTCATCGCGCTGCTCCTGGCCTTGATGTACGTACCGGAGCAGAAATACGGCACACGCGCTGAAGAAGTTGACTTCATGGGGCTGATCCTGCTGGCCATTGGCATTGGCTGCCTGCAGACCATGCTGGAGCGCGGCGAGAAGCTGGACTGGTGGTCGTCGCGCGAGATCATCGCCTACGCCATCACCAGCGCCATCGCAATGGCTCTCTTCGTATGGCAGGAACTGCGACACCCGCACCCGGTGGTGGACCTGCATGTACTCAGGGATACCCAATTTGCCGTGTCACTGGTCATTGGCCTGATCGTCGGCGCAGCGCTGTTCAGCGTTGTTTTTGTCTTTCCGGTATATGCACAAACCTTGATTGGCTTTACCGCCTGGGATACTGGGCTGGCGGTGTTGCCCGGCGCAGTTGCCTCGGGCATTACGATGGCAACCATGGGCAAGCTAATGCCCAAGACGCGGATGGACTTACGGGTTTTCGTAGCGATGGGAGTAGTCATCTTTGGCTACTCCATGTGGCAGCACTCACTTTTCACCATCCAATCCGGCTGGGACGATTTCTTCTGGCCCATGGTGCTGCGTGGTGTCGGGCTGGGAATGGTGTTTATTCCACTGAACAACCTGGCGCTGGGCAACCTCCCTCCGCAGCAACTGGCTCCGGCCAGCGGCATGTACAACTTGGTGCGCCAACTGGGCGGGTCGATCGGTATCGCTTCTTCTGCCACGCTGTATGCGCAGTTTCAGGAAATGAACCGGGGCGAGTTACTGCGCCACGTGGGGCAGTACACCGATGTCACCCTGCAGCGCCTGGACAAACTGCAACATCTGATGCAATCACACGGTGCCAGTGTTGCCGATGCACACCAAAAGGCGCTGATGCTACTTGATGGCATGATTCATAAACAGGCGGCCATGCTGGCGTTTGAACGCTTGTTTCTGGCTTTTGGCGTGATGATGCTGGTTGCTCTGCCCTTGCTGCTGCTCATGAAAAACACGCGCTTCACCCGCCAGGGTCTCTCGGCCGACCATTGATGTGCGTGTCTCCCTCAACGTCGCTTCAGCGTAAATTACCGGTGTGCCCCAGCGAGTAGCGCCCCGGCTGTGGCCAAACGGTCAGACCGTGTGGTTCCTGCCCGACGGCAATGGTGTCCACGCGGCCTGTGCCTGTGTCGATACGGTACACCACATCGTCAAAACGACCCGACAACCACAGCCACTGTCCATCTGCGCTGACGTTACCCATGTCGGGGCTGCCACCCCCGGGAATGGGCCATTGGGCAACCACCTTGTCGGTGTCGAAATCAACCACCGTCACACTGCCGGGTCCGTTGCGACCGCCATGGATTTTGTGCGATCCCCGGTTGGCCACGTATAACTTCTTGCCATCGCGACTGGGGTACAGGCCGTGCGCCGCCACGCCGGTGGTGATGAAGCCAACTTCCCTGAAGGCATCGCCGTCAACGATATGGACTCCATCGGCCTCCATATCCGCGACAAAAAAGCGTTTGCCGTCTGGCGAAACACGAATGTCCTGCGGCATGCCCTTGGTGGCGGTGCAGATTTCAGTCGCTGGCGGCTCACTCTTGCTGGGCTTCTTGTCGGTGAATCGGATCTTGGGCATCGCCAGTTTCAGGTATCCCAACACCCTGCGCTCCACCAGGTCGATCTTGGCGATGCTGCCGTTGAACTCGCAGGTAAATATTGCATAGCGCCCGTCGATCGAAAAGTCTGCGTGGTTGATGCCTCCA
>CAIPGC010000030.1 GCA_903864505.1 uncultured beta proteobacterium
ACTCATGAACGCCTGGCCCGATGCCAGCGCATACTTGTCGTCGAGTGTCACGGACTCCAGCGAAGTTCGGACGAGTCGCGGCAAATCGCGGGGTGCATTCATGACCAAAAGCTCCCGCTACCCGTGGCCAGCGCGCACCAGGACTTCGCGAATGGTTGCCGCCAGTTCTTCCGCCTGAAACTTGGCAATGTAGGCATCGGCCCCGACGCTCTTCACATGACCTTCGTTGGTGGTACCAGTCAGCGACGAATGAATGATCACCGGAATGCCCTTGTACCGACCGTCCTGCTTGATGTTGCGTGTCAGGGTAAAACCGTCCATCACCGGCATTTCCAGATCGGTGAGCACCAGCGCCACCTTATCCTGAATCGTCTTGCCCTCGTCCTTGGCCTTGGCGGTCATGGATTCGAGCATATCCCAGGCCTCCTTGCCGGTTTTTGTCATGATGAAGGGCACACCCATGGACTTGAGTCCCTGCTCGATCATCATCCGTGCCACGGCAGAATCATCGGCCGCCAGCACCACCGTGCCGGGTGGCAGCTTCACAGGCGCAACACCCTGGGTGCTTTCGTTGGAGCGCTGCTCTTCGGGCAGTACATCGCGCAGAATCTGTTCCACATCCAGCACCTGGGCCAAGCGGGTGTTTTCGGCGCTTCCGTCCAGTCGCGCAATGCTGGTGACCAGACCGCCACCACTGCCTTCGGCGGACAGCACATGCTTCCACTCCAGACGCACGATCTCATTGACTTCTTCCACGGCAAAGGCCTGCGTGGTGCGGGCAAACTCGGTCACCAGCAAAATGCCCAGGCCCTTGGTCGGTCGGCATCCGACCACCATGGGCAGGTTAATGACCGTGATCATCTGGCCGCGAATGTTGGCCACGCCCATCACCGTGGGAGGCATGTTCACCATGGCGGTGACTTCGGGCATCACCAGAATTTCACGCACCTTGAACACATTGATGCCAAACAATTCGCGTTTCTCGCTGGTGGCCGCTTCGCCCAGGCGAAACAGCAGCAGTTCGAACATGCTGTTGGCAGCCAGATTGGTCCGTTCGTCAATATCCCGCATTGAGGTGTTCATGGGTGGTTCCGTTATTAAAAGCCTGGAATGGTTCCAGATCGAATGGTACCGTGATCTGGCCTATTTTGGCCAGAGCGCCCACATTTGAAGGCTTTGCCGTAACCGACCCGCCAGGTCGGCTGCCTCGTTGCCCCAGCCAGTGAAATAGTCAGCGCGCACCGCCCCGGTGATGGCGCTTCCGGTGTCCTGCGCCAGCACCAGTTTGCGCAGCGAAGTCAGCGGGCCCGGCGACGACAGCCACACCGGCGTGCCGTAGGGAATGCTCAGTGGGTCCACCGCAATCGAGCGTCCGGGAGTCAGGGCCACGCCCTGGGCACCGCGTGGCCCCCCGGCCGCATCCATGTCTGCAATGACCTCTTCCCGGAAAAATACCATGCGCGGATTGCTCCACAACAACTCCTGCTGGCGCTGCGGGTTCTGTGCCAGCCAGGCCTTGATACCGGGCCAGGATGCGTCACGCACCAGACCCTGGTCGAGCAGCCATCGGCCCACACTGCGGTACGGCTGTTCGTTGGTTCCCGCAAAGGCCAGACGTACCCATCGGTAGCTGCCATCAGTTTGCGCCAGATGCAGTCGCCCGGAGCCCTGAATCTGCAGCACCAGCGCGTCGATCGGGCTGGCAAGGTATGCGATCGCCTTTCCCTGCAACGCTGCCTGCGCCTCGGGCAGGGTATCGATCTCCTGGCGGGTAAACCAGGGTTTGCGCTGTGCCAGGGTCGCAGGCGGACCATACAGGGGCACCGCGAAACCGGCCACCGGTACGCGGCTGGCTTCGAGCATCGGCTCAAAATAGCCGGTAAGCAAGCCACTCGACTCTCCTTGACTCGATTCAACCCGAAAGGGCTGCAAGCGCTCCTGCAACCAGGCCCGCTGCTCCTGGGGATCGGCGATGGAACGTTGGCGCACTTCACCGCACAGTACGGTAAAGGGCGGCACCGGTCGCTCGCAACTTTTTAGCCAGGCATTCCATGCCTCGAACAGGGAGTCCTCGTCAAAGCCGGGCAACTCCGCCCAGTCTGCGCTAACCCAGCGGCTATGGGGATGGTCAACCACTCCAGCGACGTCACGCTGCACCACGGCGGCCGGGCGCTGAGTTGCCACCGGCGCACGCAAGGGGCCGCTTCCGCACGCCGACAGGACTCCCAACGCCAACCCCAGCAGCACCCAGTATATTGCACCACTATAGGCTGCAGCTCCCGTAAAACGTGCGCCAACAGCTCCTGAATTCATAGCAATTCTTGATCCATCAAAGCACCCGGTGTTGCAGGGCGGGTAGCTGCGCACGGCATTGCACCAGCGCTTGCGCATCCAGGCCGGCACAGACCACGCCAGGCTCCTGTGCGCGTTCGGCCAACACCTTGCCCCAAGGGTCGACCAGGATGGACTGGCCCCAGGTGCGTCGCCCGTTGGGATGCAGACCGCCTTGCGCAGCGGCCACCACAAAGGCCAGATTTTCAATGGCACGTGCGCGCAGCAGCACCTCCCAGTGCGCCTGTCCAGTGGTGTGGGTAAAAGCGCTGGGCACCAGAATCAGGTCAACCCCCTGCTGCGCGTAGGTGCGGTACAACTCGGGGAAGCGCAAGTCGTAGCACACGCTCAAACCGACCTGCCACAGATGCCCGTCCTTGGATGGCAGTTCAAACCGGGTCGGTGTGGTGCCACGGCTGAGCACCCGCGATTCGTCGTAGGACTCCATGCCATTGTCAAAACGGAACAGATGGATCTTGTCGTAGCGGGCCACGCACTGCCCCCGCGGATTGAAGGCCAGACTGCTGTTAAAGACACGGTCAGGCTGCGCCGTGGACAGGGGCAGAGTGCCCGCCACTATCCAAAGATCCAGTGTCCGTGCGGCATCTGCCAGGAAGTCCTGAATGGGACCACTGCCGAAGTCTTCGCGCACCACCAGTTTGTCGGCATCGCTGTGCCCGATCAGGCAAAAATATTCAGGTAGCACCGCCAACTCGGTACCCGTACGAGCGGCCTCTTCAAGCAGCGTTCGCGCCTGCTGCAAATTCTGCTGCAAATCCGCACTGGACACCATCTGGATGGCTGCAACCTTCATTTGAGTTCCTCCGATTTCTCTGGCGTAGTCGCCGGCGTGTTGACCGATTGATGCTCCACCTTGGTCACGCGTGGGTCGACCCAGGTGCCATCCACCAGAAATTCCTGGGTTGCGGCGTCGATCAGCGGTTTGCGCAGGATCAGTTGCGCCAGAAAAGATGTCAACCCTACCAGCGGATTGATGGTCGAAGCAATCAGTGACGCGCTTCCAGCATTGATCTCCGGCACCACCACCATCTTGATGCTCTGTGTCTCTTTGGCAATGTCGGCCTGGCCTTCCATCAGCACGGCCGCATTGACCCCTTTCATCTGCAGGTTGTTGGTGCGTGCAATGCCCTGCTCGATGGCCACATCCCCACGCAGGAAGTCAAATGCAAAACCCTCGCTAAACACGTCCCGAAAGTCCAGCATCAGGCGCCGCGGCAAGGACTGCAAGCTCAGCACTCCCAGCAACTTGGCAATGCCGGGCTCTGCCTTGAGAAACTGCCCGTTCTCCACATTGACATTGAACCTTCCGCTCAAACTGGGATAGTCCAACGTCAGGGGCGAGCCCAGCCATGCCACCTGCCCCTCAATCTTGCCGCGCCCCTTGCGCACCACGTCCACCATTCCAAAGCGGTTGAGCAAGTCGCCCGCATCGGTGACATCGAGCTTGAAATTCATCACCGTGCGGCGACGGTCCTTGATGCTGCGCGTGCTGCCGGGAGCCGACATCGAATTGATATTGGTCCAATTCCCGTTGGCCGTCAGTGATGCCTCCGGTGTGTTGATGTTGAAGCGGTTCAAACGCCACTCGCGTGCCACTTCGCGAGGCGCCGTAGCACCCAGATTGACGGCCTCGATGTCGACCCTTCCGAGCTTTTTGCCACGCAGCTCAAAATCGTCCACCACGATGTCCAGCGCTGGGATACTCACGGGCTGCTCATCGAGCAGATTCTCCACCTCCTGCGCGGTGCTTGGGCCAATGGCCAGGCGTGCAAGCCGAGCATAGAATCTTCCTGCGGTGGGCTCACTGGATTGGCGATACTCCAAGTAACCATTGAGCTCGACAGCATCCAGATTTGCACGCCAAAGTTGACCTTCCCGACTGCCTCCGAGCAACACATGGTTGAGTTTTCGCCCGCCCACCTGAAGTGCATGCGCCCGGATCACCACGCTGGTAGGTAAATACCCCATCGCCACACTGTTGGCTTGCGCCGACAGGGTGCTGGCAGACAAACCCGTGCCCGAACTCTGCGACAGCACCTGCGACCAGGCATCCAGATCGACATCGGTCATGCTGAGGTTGGCCACCACCCCGTGCTCGGGCAGGGGGGCCGACTCATCACTCGCCAACCCAATTCCGAGCGCTCCGCGCAACACGCGCGGCTCCAGGCCCGACAGGTCGCGGACATACAACGCACTGGCCAGGTCTCCGACATCGAGCTGCAACTGATCCTGCCCAGCAAGCCCGGTGGAGCGGATCTCGAAACGCAGCGGCAGGGCGGCATCGGCTGCCTTGGCAAAAGGTGCCGGCAAATTCAAGGTCAGGCCGGTGAGACCGGTACTGACCAGCAACTCCGGCATCTTGCCGCGCAGCCCCAGCGTGCCGGCGTAGGCAGTGCTGCCACTGCTGTACTGGGCCAGTCGCGCGACCATCCCCAGTTCTTTGGCCTGGCGCAGACCTTCGGCGCTGGCAGTTCCCTGGAAACGCACCACTTGGGGCGCGCGCGCACTGGCGGTTGGCACGCCGCCGGCAACGGTCAGGCCGCCGTCAATGCGCACGTCGCCCCCGAGGGCACGCGCCTGCACACCCATAACCGAAAAACCGGTGTCGGAAAATGCAATCGTGCCCCGGGTCCGCGACAACCGTGGAGTCTCGGGTGTGACCTGCAGGTCATTGCCGGCCAGTACCACGCTGCCTTGCACCGTGGTGCGCTCAACTGCGGAAATCGGCAACACCAGCTTGAACCGGTAGTCGGCCGGTCCGCTGCCAATGGCATTGGCCAGCACCCGGTTGGTCAGCGCCGCCAAGGGCGAACCCCGGACCACCCCCAGCCCATCCGCCAGCGGACCACGCGCTTCTGCGCTCACGGTCACCAGCGCACCGCTGTACAAGTTGCTGATCAGCGCATCGGCTTTGGTGATCACCAAGCCGCTACCGCCGGCAACCGCGGCACGCGCACCGTTAATGTGCAAGCCGGCGTGGTCAATCAGAAATTCGGCCGACAACTGGTTCAATGCCGGCCATGGCAAGCTGTCTTTAGGCAGCACGCTCGCCGGGGCGTAGGCGTAGCTGGCGCCCTGCAGGTTGGCGGCGATGCGGAACTCGCCCTGTCTTGCATCGGCATACGGAAAGTCCTGCAAACTGCCTCTGACCTTGAATTTGACGGCCGAGCCAACGCCGCCGGTCACTGCGTCACGCACATAGTCACGCACACCCTTTTCGATCGCCACAGGCAGGTAGCGGTGGACACGACTCAGCACCGCGCGACTCAGACTCCCCTGCAAATCCATCACCCCAGGCAGGTGCCCTGCTGGAGGCCCGGCGCGGGGAAAACCGGGTTTGTCGGACTGCCATTTAAGCTGCATCTCACCTTGCGCGTCGGCATTGGAAAAGCGCATGGCAGGAAGACTCACGCTGATCTGTTCCCCGTCGAGCTTCCACTGCACGTCGCCGGCGAGGTGGTCGAGCACCACCACCGGGTCGTCAAACAGCGCAGGGGCATGGATCGCCCCGCCCTGCATGGCCAGGCTTGCCTTGCCACCACTCTGGTTGAGGTCAAAATCAATGTCGGCCCCTTTGAAACCTGGTCTGGAGCCGCCCGACTGCGCCGAAACTTCCAGTTTTTCGACCCTGCCTTTGACCGCGAACCCGGTCGGCTTCTCCAGCGGCCCTTCCCAACGGCCCTGCAGCTTTTGCACCACTCCCTTGGGGTTCAGGCTGGACAACTCGGCATGCAGTGCGTCGTGCAGTGGCAAGCGCAATCCAATTTGTGCCATCGCCGCCAGGTCCAGCCGGTCCGCATCAAGCTCCCCACGGGGAGCCCGTCGCGCATCGCCCGACAGCAAGGTCAGTCGCAAATTGCCGCCCGGCCAGTGCAGGCCATCCAGGGTGTCGAACTCCAGCGCTTGCGTGGAAAACTCATAACCACCCTCCAGCGTGCGCATGCCCAGGCGCCCCGCCACCCATGGAAAGGTCAGGGCATCGAGTTGTTTGTCGATGCTTACATTGACATCCCTGAGCGCCAGATCGAGTGTGGCCGCGCCCAGCACACCACGGTCCACATCGACCCACGCGCGCACTGCGCCACTGCCATGCGTCAGATCGATCCCGAGGTCAGCATGCCGACGCAATTGGGCCAGGTCAACCTGTGCGAAGTTTGCATATAACTGCCCGGTCCAGGTCGCCCAATCTCCGGCTCGCCCGGACCACAGCGGCTCGCTGAACACGCCTGACAGGCTCAGGCGAGAACCCCAATCGGGAGGTGGCGTGGCATCCAGTCGCATGGAGTGGCGCTGGTGGTGGTTGCGCAAAACCCAGTCCAGATCGGTCAGAGTCAGCGCTGGCGCGCCGCGCAACTCGTCGGTCCAGGTTACCGTGCCGTGGCGTATCGCCAGCTCGAATTGTGCAAACAGCCAATCCACCGCCGGGCTGTCCGCACTGGGGCCCCGCGCCAGTGGCAAACCGGCCACCCACAAGGCTCCATCGGCAGTGCGCCGCACCTCCAGTACCGGGCGGTCTATGTACAGCTGCTCCAGGCCGCCTCCCAGCAGCGACCGCGGCGATAGCGCCACCAACACGCTGGGCAGGCGCAAGGCCATTCGACCCTGGCCATCGAGCAGTTGCACCTCCCTGAACTCGATCGAAGGAATCAACCCATTGGACTGGGTCACCACGTCGCCAATCCGAACGGGTATCCCCAGTGCCGCAGTCGCCTGCTGTTCCAGCCACGGACGCAGTTCGGCGATTCGCGGCACAATCAGAAAGTGCAGACCTCCCCACACCATGATAAGTACCATCCAGACGCTCACCAGTAACACCAGCGCCCAGCGCGCTGCGGTTGCGAGCACTTTGAGCTTTAGGGTGGGGGCAGGGGATACTTCAATCATTCGTGTGATGGATCTATGGCAGGAATTATGACCCGCAACCAGGATGCACCTTGGGCCGAGGGCTCGCGATTCGTCCAGCGAATCCACCGTCGCTATCCGGACCAATTGCGTTTGCTGGCACCGGGCGTTCCGGACCGGGCCGCAATGGAGCAGGTTTTCATTTCCCTGTGCAACAGCGGTTCGGACATCGCAGCCGCCCTACGCATCACCCGACAGATGGTGCTTGAGCGACTCGTGTGCCTGGACTGTGATGCCCAGTCCAGCCTGGGTGACGTGACTGCTGCCATGACCCATCTCGCCGAATTCGCGCTCGACAAAGCCTGTGCGCGGAGTCTGCAACTGCTGGACGAAGCGCACGGCGCGCCCCTTACGGCGCACGGTTCGCGCGCGCAAATGTGCGTCGTGGGCATGGGCAAGCTCGGGGCACGCGAACTCAATGTCTCCAGCGACATCGATCTGATTTATATCTACGACCACGACGGGGACACTGCAGGCGATGCAGCCGGCCGAGGCCGCATTTCAAACCAGGAGTATTTTGGCAAGATGGTGCGCGCCATTTATGCACTGGTAGGCGACAGTACCGAGCACGGGTTTGTCTTTCGCGTCGACCTCGCGCTACGACCCAATGGCAATTCGGGTCCGCCAGCGGTTTCGCTGGGTGCACTGGAAGAATACTTTCATGTGCAGGGGCGTGAGTGGGAACGTTTTGCCTGGCTCAAGAGCCGCATCGTGGCACCCGCTTCAGTGGTTGGTGACGCATTTTCTTCCAGCTTGCGCAGCGTGGTGCTTGCGTTTGTGTTTCGGCGCTACCTGGACTACAACGTCTTTGATTCCCTGCGCATCCTGCACCGGCAAATTCGTGACCACGCCATGCAGCGCAGTGCAGGCCGCCCGGAACGCAACAACGATGTCAAGCTGTCGCGCGGCGGCATTCGCGAGATTGAATTCACGGTGCAGTTGCTGCAAGTGGTACGGGGGGGGCAGTTCCCGGAGCTGCGCACCCGTCCCACCTTGAGCGCCTTGCAACGGCTGGCGACGGCCAGCCTGATGCCCCAGGCCACGGCTGACGCGCTGGGCCAGGCCTACGTTTTTCTGCGTCAGGTAGAACATCGCATTCAATATCTGGACGACCAGCAAACCCATGTATTACCCGTTACCGACGCGGATCTTGGTTGGATCGCACACACCATGGGCTTCGAGAGCAGTGCACCGTTCCTGGCAGCGCTGGATACCCACCGCGAATTTGTAGCGCAGGAATTTGATGCCCTGCTGGGTGGCGAAAAACCCCCTTGCAAGGGCTGCGGAACTACGCCAAGCGCACCGGAGACCACCGATTTCGACGAACTGCTGGCACAACTAGACGGACGCTTTCAGGAGCGTCTGGCCAGTTGGCGCGAACACCCCCGCGTGCTGGGATTGCGTGAGGGCTCGCGTGCACGGTTGACGCGGCTGGTGTTGCGCACCGCGCAGTGGATGAAGGAAGGTCGGGTCAGCGTGGACTCGGCGGTGCGACTGGCCGACTGGATCGAACCACTGCTGCGCCGTGAAAGTTATTTGGCCCTGCTGCTGGAGCGCCCTACGGTGCATGAGCGCCTGCTGCACATGCTGGGCGCAGCCCGTTGGCCTGCGCGCTACCTGCTCAAACACCCGGGCGTGATCGACGAACTGGCCGAGATTGCCATGGTGGAAGAGCGCTTCAACCCGGCGGACTTTGAGCAGGAACTCGAGCGTCGACGCGCTGCCTTGCAGTCCAGCGCAGAAGACGACGATGAAGGTCTGCTCAACCTGCTGCGCCGTGCCCACCATGCCGAAGTATTTCGCACGCTGGCGCGCGACGTGGAGCGTCGCCTGACGGTTGAGCAGGTCGCTGACGACTTGAGCGCGCTGGCCGATGCGATATTGCGCATCACCACCCGCTGGTGCTGGGATCGCCTGAAGAATCGGCATCGACCGGAGCACCAGTTTGGCATCATCGCCTACGGCAAACTGGGGGGAAAAGAGCTGGGCTACGGCAGTGACCTGGACATCGTGTTCGTGTACGACGACGACGACGAGCGCGCCGGCGAAGTCTATGCCGCACTGGTGCGCAAACTCATCAACTGGCTGACCGTGAAGACTGGCGAGGGTGATTTGTACGAAATCGACACCGCACTGCGCCCCAACGGCAACTCCGGCCTGCTGATTACCAGCTTTGATGCCTACGCCGCCTACCAGCAGCAGCGCGGCAGCAACACCGCCTGGACCTGGGAGCACCAGGCAATGACGCGCGCACGCTGTGTGCTGGGCGACGCAACGTTGCATCAGCGTTTTGATGGCGTGCGTGCCTCGGTCATTGGGGCAGCGCGTGACAGTGCAAGTCTGCGCGAGGAAATTGGCACCATGCGGGCGAAAGTTAGCAGCGCCCACCCGGTGCGAGGGGCCGCCTTCGATGTCAAGCACAGCCCTGGGGGTATGGTCGATGTGGAGTTTGCGGTGCAATTTCTGGTGCTGTCGCAGGGGCACCTGCACCCGGAGTTGCTGGCCAATGTGGGAAATATTGCGCTGTTGCTACGCTCCCAGGCCTGTGGTCTGTTACCAGCGCCGTTGGGCGAGAATGCGTCCAGTGCCTACCGCACCCTGCGCCAGATCCAGCACACGGCACGACTTAACGAAGAGCCGACCCAGGTCGAGCCCATCCGCGTAGAGAGTGAGCGAGCCGCAGGGCTGGCGCTGTGGGCCGCCGTCTTCGAAACTTCATGACATTTTTCCACAAAGCCCTCGTAGACATTGCGTAGACTGCTCTGTTTGTTATAGCAAAACATTCAAGCTGCCCGGATTTTTTCCAGTAGCTTTGTCGTGGAATAACCGGGGACAAAGGGCAACGCCAGCGCCTTGGCGCCCCAGGACTGCACCAGGGCTGTTTCAGGTAGTTTGGCCATATCGTAGTCGCCCCCCTTGACCAGGATATCGGGCCGGATTTCCGCAAGGATCTGCATCGGGGTGTCTTCGTCAAACCAGGTCACCAGGCTCACCGCCTGCTGACTGGCCATCACAATGGCTCGGTCGAACTCGTTGTTGAGCGGACGGTCCTCTCCCTTGCCCAGGCGACGCACCGAGGCGTCGGTGTTGAGCGCCACAATCAAACTGCCGCCCAAATCGCGTGCCTGCGCCAGGTACATCACGTGCCCGCGGTGCAGCACATCGAACACGCCGTTGGTGAATACCCAGGGTCGGGGCAGTCCGCCTAACTGACCGCGCAAAGCATCCCGGTTGCATATCTTTTGCAATATGGACGGTGGCGTTGTTGGCGAACTCATGGCCAGAATGCTAGCAGGTGCGCTCAAGACTGCTCCAATTTGGTCGATTCGAATAGCATAATCACACCTATCCATGCACCTTGTCCCTGTCAACGTTGAGACCGTTCGCATCGGTCAGCCTCTGCCCTTTCCTTTGATGGACAAGGACGGCTTGCTGCTGGCGCGCAAGGCCTTCGTGATCGACTCAAAAGAAGCGCTGGCCGACTACGCCCGACGCGGCGGCGGCCTCTACATCGACGTAGCCGATGCCGAAGCGCACCACCGCGCCTACGTCGAGCAGCTGCATGGCCTGGTGCGCGACGGCAAGGCATTGGGAGTGATTGCTGGCACCCAGCTATCAGCCAATAACAAGCAGCAGCGCCAGACGCAGGAAGATGAGCGCCCCGACTGGCTGGACCTGCAGGTGCAGGGCAACACGCTGTTGCACGACGGACACTCTGTTCATTTTCTGGAGCGCCTGGAACGCCTGGCTGAGAGGCTCAACCGTCAGTCCTTGCGCAACCCGGATGGCACCCTGTTTGCCCTGATTCACCTGTCAGGGTCGGAAATGCGCATGTACAGCGCCACCCACGCCATGCTTGTCAGCGTCATGTGCGGCCTGGCTGCGCGCGAAGTACTGAAGTGGCCTGCCGAAATGGAAGCACAGATGTGCAAGGCGGCACTGACGATGAACCTGGCCATGACCGATATGCAAGACCGACTGGCGCTGCAAGCTGAGCCCCCGTCGGCGTCCCAACGCGCAGTTATCGATGCACACGCCATCAAGTCGGCAGAGATGCTGGCGACCGTGGGAGTAACCGACGCGACCTGGCTGCAGGCGGTGCACGATCACCATATTCCCTTGCCAGGCCCGCTGCGCGACCGCGCTCCGGCGCAGCAAATGGGCCGACTGATCCAGCGCGCCGACATGTTCGCCGCCCGACTGGCTCCGCGCGCCGCACGCACCCCGCTGTCGCCCGCGGCCGCGATGCAGGCCTGTTACTTTGACGAAAACCGCAAGATTGATGAAGCGGGCGCGGCACTGATCAAGGCCGTGGGCATTTACCAGCCAGGCTCTTTCGTGCGACTTGCGACTGAAGAGATCGCTGTGGTGGTCAAACGCGGGCTTAATACCACCACACCGCGTGTAGCGGTGCTGATCAATCGCAGTGGCATGCCCACAGTGGAACCGATCGTGCGGGACACCAGCGTGCGCGATCACCGGGTGGTGGCAAGCGTAGCCCAGCGCGATATCAAGTTGCAGATGAATCTGGAGCGTTTGCTCCCTTTCACCGCCATGCCCTAACCGATACAGCTCGGGCAGTCCCGGTCAGACCGGCACGGTGTCGACAAAGCTCGCGCGCAGCATCAATTTTTCGAGCAGGCGCTGCAAATTGGGGTACGGCGTACGCCAGTCCAGGTCAGGAAAGCGGAAGTCCAGGTAACCCAGGGCACAGCCCACGGCGACATCGGCCAGACTCAGGTGAATACCCGCGCAATAGGGCTTCTCCCCCAGCGCCTTGCTCATGGCCTTCAAGGCACCTTCGACCTTCGCCATCTGCCGCGCAATCCAGGCCGGACTGCGCTGCGCCTTGGTGCGTCCTGGCCAATGCGACTCCAGCCTTGCGAGAATGGCGGCATCCATCACACCATCGGCCAAGGCTTCCCAGGTCTTGATTTCTGCCCGCTCACGGCCCAAGGAGGGAATGAGTTTTCCCACTGGCGAGAGCGTATCCAGATACTCGACGATCACGCGTGAATCAAACAGTGCCTCGGCCCCTTCCATCACCAGGCAGGGCACTTTACCCAAAGGGTTGGCCTCGGCAATCTTGGTGTCGGAGGCCCAAACGTCTTCCGTGACAAAGGCGTAGTCCAGTTTTTTCTCAGCCATCACCACGCGCACTTTGCGCACGTAGGGGCTGGAGGTGGATCCGAGTAGTTTCATGAAAAGTCTGCCGTTACAGGAGCGTTCATTCTATCCACAGCTTTGCGCTCCCTGCTGCGCAAGGCTCTGGCACGGCACACAACCTACAATTGACGCATGACTTTCTCCACCATTTCCGCCCTCTCACCACTGGACGGCCGCTATGCCGCCAAACTTGCAACCCTGCGCCCGCTGATGAGTGAGCAGGGGTATATGCAACGCCGCGTTCAGGTCGAGGTGGCCTGGTTCATTGCCTTGAGCGATGCCGGATTTGCCGAGTTCAAACCGCTCTCGCCCGGTGCACGCACCTACCTGCTTGGGCTGGTCAAGAACTTTACCGAGGCCGATGGCGAGGCCATTAAAGCCATTGAGAAGACCACCAACCACGATGTCAAGGCGGTGGAGTACTGGATCAAGTCCAAGTTCGAGGCACGGCCCGAACTCAAGGCGTCAGAAGAGTTTGTGCACTTTGCCTGCACCAGCGAAGACATCAACAACACCAGCCATGCGCTGCAGATTCGTGCCGCCCGCGACGTGGTGGTGCTGCCCGCGCTGGACCGGGTCATGATGAAACTGCGCGAGATGGCCCATGCCTACGCCGAGTTGCCCATGCTCAGCCGCACCCACGGTCAGACCGCCAGTCCGACCACTGTGGGCAAGGAGATTGCCAACGTGGTCGTGCGCCTGCAAGTTGCCTGCTCCGCAATAGCTGCCGTCAAAATTCTTGCCAAGATGAACGGCGCCGTGGGCAACTACAACGCCCATCTCTCGGCCTGGCCCGACTTCGACTGGGAAGCCTTCAGTCGCAAAGTGGTTGAAACAACCGAGCCACTGGGTCTGGGTCTGAACTTCCAGCCCTACAGTATCCAGATCGAACCGCATGACTACATGGCAGAGCTGTTTGATGCCGTGGCGCGCACCAACACCATCCTGATCGACTGGTCACGCGATGTGTGGGGCTATGTGAGCCTGGGCTATTTCAAGCAAAAGCTCAAGGATGGTGAAGTGGGTTCTTCCACCATGCCGCACAAGGTCAACCCGATTGACTTCGAGAACGCCGAGGGCAACCTGGGTCTGGCCAACGCGATGCTGCGGCATCTAAGCGAAAAGCTGCCCATCTCGCGCTTTCAGCGCGACCTGACTGACTCAACCGTGCTGCGCAATATAGGCGTCGCACTGGGTTACGCCGC
>CAIPGC010000031.1 GCA_903864505.1 uncultured beta proteobacterium
TCGGTCTCGATGCGCTGGGGTGAACGCAGGCCCTGCACCATCGCTACGGTCACCGGGAAAAAACACAGGTACATGGCGATCACCGCCTTGGGTGCAACACCGGCAAAACCGAGACTGCCCAAAATCACCAGCACGATCGGCGCAATCGCCAGCACGGGTACTGTTTGTGATGCCACGATCCAGGGCAGCAAGGCCCGATCGAGGGTGCGCGAATGAACAATACAAACAGACAAGACCAGCCCGAGCAGCGTGCCCATCACAAAACCCCAGAGTGTTGACTCAGCCGTCACTGCAACGTGAAACAGCAGGTTGCGCGGCGAATCCAGTGGCCAGTCCACCAGGGCTGACCAAAAATCCTGCAACACCTGATGCGGCGCCGGCAGCACCGGACGCTGCATCTCCATCGTGGCCGCTAGCAGGTCCTGCCAGCGCCACGCACCATCCTGAGGCAAGACGCGTTCGATTGCGCCCGGTGCATTGAGCAGCCAGGCGCCGAGATACCAGACCAACAATACCGCCAACAGGATGACCAGTACCGGCAAGCTCTGCATGCGCCAGCGATTGATTCGACCTCGGATGAGCAGCTCAGTCATGGTGGCCCTCGGCCAGGGCCTCGCGCAGGGCATGCGCAACTTCGATGAAAACAGCACTATCACGCATGCCCAGATGCCGCTCGTCTGGCAGCGGAGACTCAATCACCTTGATGATGCGCCCAGGCCGCGGCGACATCACCACAATGCGCGTTGCAAGATAAGCCGCTTCGGCAATCGAGTGTGTGACGAACACGACTGTGCGACGCTCACGCTGCCACAGTTGTTGCAGCTGCTCGTTCAATCGGTCACGGGTGATTTCATCGAGCGCGCCAAAAGGCTCGTCCATCATCAGAATGCGCGGCTCAAACGACAAGGCGCGCGCGATCGACACGCGCTGCTGCATGCCGCCTGACAATTGCCAGGGATACTTGCTCTCAAACCCGGTCAATCCAACACGCGCCAAGTGCTCAAGCGCAACAGTCCGGCTCTGCGCCCTGGAATAGCCCTGGATCTGCAAGGGCAAGGTCACATTGCCAAGCACCGTTCGCCATGGAAACAGGGCTGGCGCTTGAAACACATAGCCGTAGGCACGTGCCAGGCGCGCTTCGTGCGGCGTGACGCCATTGACCAGCACCTGCCCGGCGCTGATTCTCTCCAGATCGGCGATCACGCGCATCAAGGTCGTCTTGCCACACCCCGAAGGACCAATCAAGGCAATGAATTCGCCCTCACGAATATCCAGGTCAATGTTCTCAAGTGCATGTACCGGCGAATCGGCAGTTTCATAAACCACACTGGCGTTGCGAACTTCAACAGCCAGTCGCGCGCCGGCCGAAGACGTTGCATCTGAGGGGAACAACACTTCAGGATTTTTCATGGAACCGCGCAAAAACAGGTCACAACGCACCACAATGCAGCGAAGCGACCAGGAAGCCAACCAATTGGTCAGGTTATTCTACTGAGCTACGCTATTTCCGTGCCACGAATATCGTCGGGGTTTGTACGGGTCAGCCCGGCTCATTGGCGTGACTGAGCCAGCTCCACATACCAGTCCAGACTCGCTGGATTGGCCATCGCCTCGCGGTTCACTACCTTCTCAAGCGGATGACCCAGCAGCAACTTCTTGATGGGCAACTCCTGCTTTTTCCCTGACAGCGTGCGCGGTATCTGGGCCACCTGAAAAATCTCGTCAGGCACAAAACGTGGTGATAGCGCTGTCCTGATGGCCGCCACGATCTTGGCATGCAAAGCCGGCGTCAAGGTCAATTCGGGTCGCAACACGACAAACAAAGGCATGTAGCTCTCGCGTCCCAGGTATTCCAGATCAACCACCATCGAGTCGAGCACTTCAGGCAGGGCTTCAACCGCGCTATAGATCTCGCTGGTCCCCATACGCAGTCCGTGCCGATTGATGGTGGCATCGCTGCGGCCATAGATGACGCAGCCTCCATGGCTTCCGATCTTGAGCCAGTCACCGTGTCGCCAGACGCCCGGGTACATATCGAAGTAGCTTGACAGATAACGCTGCTTGGCTGTGTCACCCCAGAAATACAGCGGCATGCTGGGTATCGGCTGCGTGCAAACCAGCTCACCCACCTCGTCGATCACTGGCTCGCCCTGCTCGTTCCAGGCCTCCACCGCGCAGCCAAGCAAGCGGCATTGCATCTCGCCCGGCACTTGCGCCAGCTCGCGGTTGCCACCAATGAAAGCGCCGCAAAAATCGGTGCCGCCGGAGATATTGCTCCACCAGATGTTGCCCCCACGCTCGCTCACTTCGTGTGGCTCGCTGCCCCCCGAGGGGTCTAATTCTCCTTGGGGCGGCCCGGCGGAGAATTGGTCGCCCCCACGCTCATGCAGGGTGCGAAATTGGTCCGTGCCCCATGCTTGGGCATCGGCACTCAAAGGCGAGCCGGTCGTGCCCAGCGCCCGCACCCGGGAAAGATCACCACAGCGACTCAGGTCCACACCCGCCTTCTGGCAGTTCGCGTAAAACGCGGCGCCAGCGCCAAAGAAGGTGACGCCGAGCTCAGCGGCAAAGCGCCACAGTGTGGTCCAGTCAGGCTCGACTTTGTTGCCGCTGGCATCGACGGTGCGGCCGGCCGGATTTCCGTCAAAGATGCAACAGGTCACGCCAGCGAGCAAGCCGCTGACCTGCGCGTTCCACATCACCCAGCCGGTCGAGCTGTACCAGTGGTAGCGCTCCCCCAGGGAATTAGGCGCATAGCTGCATCCAACGTCGTTGTGCAGGCACAGCAGCGTCCGCCCGACCAGCACCGTTCCACCATGACCATGCACGATGGGTTTGGGCAGCCCGGTGGTGCCGCTGGAATAGACAATCCAAAGCGGGTGATCAAACGCCAACCAGAGCGGCTCAAAGGCCCGCGCCTGGGCATCGTCGCGACGGATGGTTTCGTTGAAATTGACGCTGCCGGGGAAAACTCTGCCGAAATCCGTCACCAACCCGAGATTGCTCTGCAACACCAGATGCTGCACCGAGGGCAGAGCAGCACAGAGCTCTGCCAGCACA
>CAIPGC010000032.1 GCA_903864505.1 uncultured beta proteobacterium
GCATCAAGACGATCAAGGTGGTGGAGCCACCCAAGCGCAGCGCCGGCATCAAGGTGCCAGATGTGGCCACCCTGGTCGCCAAACTGAAGAACGAAGCCAAGGTTTTGTGAAGGAACATAACATGACATCTCTCGTAATTGCTGAACACGACAATGCATCCATCAAGGGTGCCACCCTCAACACTGTGACTGCCGCCGTTCAATGCGGTGGCGACGTGCACGTCCTGGTAGCCGGTGCAGCTGCGGCCACAGCGGCAGCACAGGCCGCTCAGATAGCTGGCGTGAACAAGGTGCTACACGCTGATAGTGAAGCGTTAGCGCACGGCCTGGCCGAAAATCTGACCGCACAGATCCTGGCTGTCGCGGGTAACTACAGCCATATTCTGTTCCCGGCAACCGCCTCCGGAAAGAATGTCGCACCACGCCTGGCGGCCAAGCTCGACGTGGGTCAAATTTCCGATGTCACCAAGGTAGAAAGCGCCGACACGTTCGAGCGCCCCATCTACGCGGGCAATGCGATGGCAACGGTGCAAAGTATGGACGCAACCAAGGTGCTCACCGTGCGCACCACAGGGTTTGATGCTGCACCGGCTTCTGGCGGAAGTGCCGTAGTTGAGGTACTTGCAGCCGTTGCTGCGGGCGTGCAATCCGCTTTTATCGGGGCCGAAATCGCCAAGAACGACCGCCCCGATTTGACTGCGGCCAAGGTCATTGTGGCCGGTGGCCGGGCGCTGGGTTCTGCCGAGAAGTTCAACGAATTCTTGCTCCCCTTGGCCGACAAACTCGGCGCCGCGCTTGGTGCGAGCCGTGCGGCGGTGGATGCCGGTTATGCACCCAACGACTGGCAGGTGGGACAGACTGGCAAGATCGTGGCGCCCCAACTTTACATCGCTTGCGGTATCAGCGGTGCCATCCAGCACCTTGCCGGAATGAAGGACAGCAAGGTCATCGTAGCCATTAACAAGGACCCTGAGGCCCCGATTTTTAGCGTCGCCGACTATGGCCTGGAGGCTGACCTGTTTGCGGCTGTGCCAGAGTTGACCGCTGCGCTTTAACTTTTCTTATTTTCGGAGACAGTCATGAGTTACGTCGCGCCCCTAAAAGACATGTTGTTCAACATTGAGCATCTGGCCAATATTGCGCAGATTGCGCAAATACCCGGCTTTGAAGATGCAGGTCTGGATACGGCGCAAGCTGTTCTGGAGGAATGTGCAAAATTCAATGAAGGTGTGGTCGCTCCGTTGAACTGGGAGGGCGATAAAAACCCCACCAGTTGGAAGGATGGCGTGGTGACGGCGACTCCGGGTTTCAAGGAAGCATTCAAGCAATTCGCCGAGGGCGGCTGGCAGGGGCTGCAGCACCCGCAAGACTTTGGCGGGCAGGGCCTGCCCAAGACCATCGGCGCCGTATGCGGGGAAATGGTTAACAGTGCCAACATGAGTTTTGCCCTGTGTCCGCTGCTTAGCGATGGCGCGATTGAAGCGTTGCTGACAGCAGGGTCGGACGAACTCAAAGCCGTGTACCTGGAAAATCTGATTGCCGGCAAGTGGACTGGGACCATGAACCTGACCGAACCCCAGGCCGGTAGCGACCTGGCAGCGGTGCGTACCCGTGCCGAACCCCTGCCTGACGGCACGTTCAAGATCTTCGGCACCAAGATCTTCATCACCTGGGGTGAACATGACATGGCCGAGAACATCGTCCATCTGGTATTGGCCCGGGTGCAGGGCGCGCCTGAGGGAGTGAAGGGCATCAGCCTGTTTGTGGTGCCCAAGTTCATGGTCCAGGGCGATGGCTCATTGGGCGCGCGCAATGACGTTCATTGTGTAAGCATCGAGCACAAGATGGGCATCAAGGCCAGTCCAACGGCCGTACTGCAGTTTGGGGACCATGGCGGCGCCATTGGCTACCTGGTAGGGCAGGAAAACCGGGGTCTGGAGTACATGTTCATCATGATGAACGCGGCGCGCTATGGCGTCGGTGTTCAGGGCATTGCGATTGCGGAACGTGCCTACCAGACAGCGGCGCGTTTTTCGCGCGAGCGGGTGCAGAGTCGCCCGGTCGACGGCACCATCGCCGCCGGTGCTCCCATCATTCACCATCCGGACGTGCGCCGCATGCTCATGACCATGCGTGCGTACGTCGAAGGTTGCCGCGCCATGGCCAGTGTGGCCGCTTCGGCCTACGACGCAGCCCACAACCATCCGGATGCACAGGTGCGCAAGGATAACCAGACCTTTTACGAATTCATGGTGCCGCTGGTCAAGGGTTACAGCACCGAAATGAGCCTGGAAGTGACTTCGCTGGCGGTACAGGTGCATGGTGGCATGGGTTATATCGAAGAAACCGGGGTCGCCCAGTACTACCGCGATGCCAAGATTTTGACCATCTATGAAGGTACTACGGCGATCCAGGCGAATGACCTGGTGGGTCGCAAGACATCGCGCGATGGCGGGCAGACCGGCAAGGCACTTGCAACGCAAATTGAGGCGACCGAAGCCGCCTTGATCAAGAGCGCAACACCCGATGCGCAGGCCATGGCCAAGCGACTCAAGGCAGCGCGCCAGGCCTTTGTGGATGTGGTGAACTTTGTGGCGGGCAACACCAAGGCCAGCCCGAACGCCGTGTTCGCCGGCAGCGTTCCGTACCTGATGTTGACCGGCAATCTGATGGCGGGTTGGCAGATGGCCCGTGCCATGCTGGTGGCGCAGGAGCAGATTGCCGCCGGCAACGATGTGGATTTCATGCGTGCCAAGATCATCACCGCACGCTTCTACGCAGACCACATGCTGACCAAGGTTCCGGGCCTGCGCGACAGCATTGTCGAAGGTGCCGAGTGTGTGACTGCGTTGGCGCTGGATGCGTTCTAACCATGTCGATGCTTCCCTCGCCCCTGAACTCTTTGCCCTTTCCGGTCATCGGTTCACCCCTGTTCATTATCAGCAATCCCAAACTCGTCATAGCCCAGTGCATTGCCGGGGTGGTGGGCTCCATGCCGGCACTCAATGCGCGTCCGGCTGAACTGCTGGAAGAGTGGTTGATCGAGATCATCGAGGCGCTGGCTGCCTACAACCAGGCCCATCCAGACGCGCCCGCCGCACCGTTTGCCATCAACCAGATCGTGCACAAGAGCAACGACCGCCTGGAGCATGACATGGCGATGTGCGTGAAGTACAAGGTACCGATCATCATCACGTCACTGGGCGCGCGCGAGGAAATCAATGCGGCAGCGCATAGCTATGGCGGAGTTGTGCTGCATGATGTCATCAACAACAAGCACGCCCACAAGGCCATTGAAAAGGGTGCGGACGGTCTCATCGCCGTGGCCGTCGGAGCGGGTGGTCACGCCGGTCTCAAGAGTCCGTTTGCATTGATCCAGGAGATTCGCCAGTGGTTTGATGGCCCGTTGGCGTTGAGCGGTGCGATTGCCACGGGTGATGCGGTATTGGCCGCGCAGGCCATGGGAGCCGACTTTGCGTATATAGGCTCAGCCTTCATTGCGACCGAGGAGGCCCGCGCAGCAGACGCCTACAAGCAGGCCATCGTCGACAGCGATTCGGATGACATTGTCTACAGCAACCTGTTTACCGGAGTCCACGGCAACTACCTGGCACCCAGCATCCGCGCGGCCGGTCTGGACCCTGAAAATCTCCCGCAAAGTGACCCCAGCAAGATGAACTTCGGCAGCGCCGGGGCCAAGGCCTGGAAAGAGATCTGGGGCTGCGGGCAGGGGATTGGGGCCATCCAAAAGGTGCAGACAACCGCTGAATATGTGGCCCAGCTCAAACGCGAATATGCCCGGTCAAGGGAGCGGATTGCGGCCGCAAGTTATAGATAGTTTTGGCCGCAAGAACGCACGTTGCATGCGTGGGCTGCTTCCAAATGTATAGCAATGTGGGTGGGTTCAGCAGGGCCAGGTGGAACCATGCTCTGGCACCATGGCACGCCATCCGAGTTCACGGTTGATGCGCGCGCGTAACGCGTCAGACGCTTCCGGATTGCCGTGCACCACATAGGTTTGCCCAGGTGCTTCGGCCATGGTTTGCAGCCAACGCAATAACTGTCCGGCATCGGCGTGCGCGGACGCCGATTGCAATTGCACGATCTCGGCCTCTACGGCAATGTCGCGGCCGTGGATGCGCACCGATTTTGCGCCGCTGGCGAGCGTAGCGCCCCGAGTTCCGGGGGCCTGGTAGCCGGTGAGGATGATCATGTTGCGGTGGTTGCCGGCATGGTGGGCCAGGTGGTGCAGCACCCGCCCGCCGGTGGCCATGCCGCTGGCCGAGAGTATGACCATGGGACCGTGGCGCGAAGCGAGCGCGCGGGATTCGTCGGTGCTGTTGACCATGGTTGCACTGTGGGTGAGCGCATGGACCTCAGAGCCGTTGAGGCGATGGTCCCCGTGGTTGTGTTCAAACAGGTGGGTCGTATGAACTGCCATCGGACTGTCCAGAAACACCGGCAGTGTGCGTGGTATGTCCCCACGTGCCTTGAGTTGGGCAATGGCATGCAGCAGTGCCTGTGCGCGGCCCACGGCAAACACCGGTACTACCGCCACGCCTCCACGTGCGGCAAGGCGGCGCAAGGCCGGCCCAAGTTCACCCAATATGTTTTCGGTTGGGTGCTGCCGGTCGCCATAGGTAGACTCGATCAAAACCGTATCGGCCGCAGGGGCCGGATCGGGCGGATTCATGATCGAGTCATCCGGCCGTCCCAAATCACCCGAGAACAAAATGCGATGCCCTTCGACTTCAAGCAGCAGGCTCGATGCCCCCAGGATATGCCCTGCGGCGCTAAGAGTGGCTCGCCAACCCGGAATCGGCTGGAAAGTCTTATGCCACTCGACGGACTTGATTATTGGCAAGCAGTCCAAAGCATCCTGGCGGGTGTATAGCGGCAGCGCCGGGGCATGCTTTGCGAAGCCATGGCGATTGGCAAATGCGGCATCCTCTTCCTGGATATGGCCGCTGTCGGGCAGCAGGATCTTGCACAGGGCCTGGGTACCGGGCGTTGCGTATACGCGTCCTGCGAATCCCTCCTTCACGAGCACGGGCAGGTAGCCGCTGTGGTCGAGGTGCGCGTGGGTAAGCACCACTGCGGCGATCTGATCGGGTGCGAATGGCAGCGGAGTCCGGTTGCGCAGGCGCAACTGCTTGTAGCCCTGGAATAGGCCACAGTCCACCAGCAGGCATTGGTCTGCGTGGCGCACCAGGTACTTGGAGCCGGTGACGGTATCGGCCCCACCCAAAAAAGTAATATTGACACCCATAGTGAAACCCCTTGCGCGTACGAAAAATGCCGCTTGACCCTTTATAGGCCCAGCGGCATCATTTGTCGCGCGATTGTCAGTGAATATTGGCTTGTATCAACTGAACAGGTTCTTCAGGCGGTCAGTCCAGCTGTCACCCGACGGAGAGTGCTTGCTGCCACCCTTCTTGAATGATTCATCGAGTTCGCGTAACAGACGGCGTTGGTGCTCACTGAGTTTGACTGGCGTTTCCACCGCAATGTGACAGTACAGATCGCCCGGGTAACTTGCGCGTACGCCCTTGATACCCTTCCCGCGAAGGCGGAACTGCTTGCCGGTTTGGGTGCCTTCCGGGATGTCAATGGCCGCTTTGCCTGCCAGCGTAGGCACGTCGATTTCGCCTCCAAGTGCTGCGGTGACCATGCTGATCGGGACAGAACAATGCAGGTCATCGCCATCGCGCTCAAAGATATCGTGCTTCTTGATGCGGATTTCAATATAGAGGTCTCCGGGTGGTCCGCCATTGGTACCCGGCTCACCATTGCCGGCACTGCGGATGCGCATGCCACCATCGATGCCGGAGGGGATTTTCACTTCGAGCGTCTTCTGGCGTTTGATCTTGCCCTGCCCGCTGCAGGCAGAGCAGGGTTCTGGAATCACCTTGCCGGCACCTCGGCAGGTCGGGCAGGTTTGCTGTACGCTGAAAAAACCCTGGCGCATTTGCACTGAACCTGACCCGTTGCAGGTGCCACATGTTTTGGCCTGCGTGCCCGGCTTTGCACCGCTACCCTTGCAGTTGTCGCAGGCATCCCAACTGGGAATGCGAATTTGTGCATCCTTGCCTTTGGCTGCTTCTTCCAGCGTGATTTCCATTGCATAGCTCAGGTCACTACCGCGAAACACCTGTCGACCGCCGCCTGCGCGTCCACGCTGCTGGCCGAACATGTCGCCAAAAATATCGCCAAAGGCTTCGGCAAAACCGCCATATCCCTCGCCGCCCCCGGCACCCCGGTTAGGGTCTACGCCGGCGTGGCCGTGCTGGTCGTAGGCAGCACGCTTTTGCGCATCCGACAACATCTCGTACGCTTCTTTTGCCTCTTTGAATTTTTCCTCGGCGACCTTAGAAGAGTCACCCTGATTGCGGTCTGGGTGGTGCTTCATCGCAAGTTTGCGATAGGCCTTCTTGATCTCTTCCTCCGATGCGTTTTTGGTAACGCCCAGGGTTTCGTAATAGTCTCGCTTGGCCATGGTTTGTCTGCGCCTGGTTACAACACAAAAGCCGCGTTGCGCACCCTGAGGTGTTCAACGCGGCACGCGCTAATCCGCTTTCACTGCTTAGCTCAGCCTTTTTTAACTTCCTTGACTTCGGCATCGACCACATTGTCGTCGTTGGACTGTGAAGCATGGGAATCAGAACTAGGGCTACCTCCCTCGGTAGCTGAGGCTTGGGCACCGGCGGCCTGGGCCGCCTGCTTGGCTTGTTCTTCCGCGTACATCTTCTCGCCGAGCTTCTGGCTGACCGTCATGAGTGCATTGCTCTTCTCGTCGATGCTGGTCTTGTCGTCGCCCTTGATGGCTTCTTCCAGGTCCTTGATCGCGGCTTCAATCTTTTCTTTTTCACCCGCTTCCAGTTTTTCGCCGTACTCGGCCAGGCTCTTTTTGACACTGTGCACGTTGGCATCGGCTTGATTCTTGGCTTGCACCAACTCCAGTTTCTTCTTGTCGTCCGCCGCGTTGAGCTCGGCATCTTTCACCATCTGTTGAATTTCGGCTTCTGTGAGACCGGAATTGGCCTTGATGGTGATCTTGTTTTCCTTGCCCGTTCCCTTGTCCTTGGCACCTACGTGCAAAATGCCGTTGGCATCAATGTCGAAGGATACTTCGATCTGCGGAGTGCCACGGGCTGCTGGAGGAATGCCTTCGAGATTGAATTCGCCCAGCATCTTGTTAACTGCAGCGATCTCGCGTTCACCCTGAAACACTTTGATGGTCACGGCTGGCTGATTGTCATCAGCGGTCGAGAACGTCTGCGCGAACTTGGTTGGAATGGTGGTGTTCTTGGTAATCATCTTGGTCATCACACCACCCAGGGTTTCAATGCCCAAGCTCAGAGGTGTTACGTCCAGTAAAAGCACGTCTTTGCGGTCACCGGCAAGTACCTGGCCCTGAATGGCTGCGCCCACAGCGACTGCTTCATCCGGGTTTACGTCCTTGCGTGGCTCTTTGCCAAACAACTCCTTGACCTTCTCTTGAACCTTGGGCATACGGGTCATGCCACCCACCAGAATCACATCATGGATGTCGGCCACGTTGACGCCCGCGTCCTTGATGGCTGTGCGGCATGGTGCAATGGTACGTTCGATCAATTCTTCAACCAGGCTTTCGAGCTTGGCACGGGTAAGCTTGATGTTCAGGTGTTTTGGACCTGAAGCGTCTGCGGTTACGTAGGGAAGGTTGATGTCGGTTTGTGAACTGCTGGAGAGTTCGATCTTGGCCTTTTCCGCGGCTTCTTTCAAGCGCTGCAGTGCGAGTACATCTTTGCCCAGATCAACGCCTTGTTCCTTTTTGAACTCGGCAATGATGTAGTCTATGATGCGCTGGTCGAAGTCTTCACCCCCCAGGAAAGTGTCGCCATTGGTGGAAAGCACTTCAAACTGCTTTTCTCCATCGACATCGGCTATCTCAATGATGGATACGTCAAACGTGCCGCCGCCCAAATCGTATACCGCAATTTTGCGATCACCCTTTTCATTTTTGTCCATACCAAATGCCAGCGCGGCGGCGGTAGGCTCGTTGATGATGCGCTTGACATCCAATCCGGCAATGCGACCAGCATCCTTGGTGGCCTGGCGTTGTGCATCGTTGAAATAGGCGGGCACGGTAATCACCGCATCAGTGACAGCCTCACCAAGGTAGTCTTCAGCGGTCTTCTTCATCTTGCGCAGAATGTCGGCACTGACCTGCTGCGGTGCCATACGATTGCCGCGAACCTCCACCCACGCATCGCCATTGTCGGCGGCAGCGATCTTATAAGGCATGAGATCAATGTCTTTCTGGACTTCTTTCTCGGTGAACTTGCGACCGATCAGACGTTTGACCGCATACAGGGTGTTCTTCGGGTTCGTTACCGACTGCCGCTTGGCAGATGCTCCCACCAGTACTTCACCATCCTCCTGATAGGCGATGATGGACGGTGTTGTGCGGGCCCCCTCAGCGTTTTCAATCACCTTGGGCGTATTGCCCTCCATGATGGCCACGCAACTGTTGGTGGTGCCCAGGTCAATGCCAATAATTCTTCCCATGATGAACTCCTGCTATTTTGAAAATCAGATGTGGATAACGTGTGGGCAGCTAGGGCTATTTCAAGAGCGCGGCTGCCCAAAAAATGTCGTGGTTCCAATGACGGCATTTCACGGCAATCGCAGCGCCTGGCCTATTTAGGGGCAGAAACAGTCACCAAAGCGGGCCGGAGTACCCGGTCCGCAATCGAGTATCCCTTCTGAAGCAGACCGACCACGGTGTTCGCTTCCTGTTCGGATGGGACAACGCTGATGGCCTGGTGTTGATGTGGGTCAAATTTGGTACCCGCCGAAGGATTGATGGCAATTACCTTATTGCGTTCCAGAGCGGCCAAAAGTTGGCGCAACGTGGCTTGAGCACCTTCACGAATTTGCTCTGAGGTGGCATCCTTGATGACCAAGCCTGCTTCCAGGCTGTCAGCAACAGGAAGCATACTTTCCGCGAACGCCTCGACCGCAAACTTGCGCGCTTTGGAGACCTCATCCTCGGCCCGGCGGCGGGCGTTTTCTGCCTCTGCCTTTGCGCGCAGGTACTGGTCTGCCAAGTCACGGCTCTTGGCTTGTAAGGCAGCCAACTCCGCTTGAACCTGTTCAAGCGGATCCGATTCACTATGGGGGAGGCCTGCGGCCAATTCTTCGGTGCTCTGGAACGGCGCGCTCGAGGCGGCGTGACTGGGTTGTGAGGAGGGTTCTGACATGCGATTTCGGCGATTGGTTGGGTCGTTGAGCTTCTATGTGGGGTTGCGTACCCGCATTTCAAGGCTTCACAGCCCCCGTGTTTCAAGGGTAACTCGCTCCTTGATGCGCTATGGCTTTACCCAGAAACGCCGAGCAACTCCACGTCGAATTTTAGGGTGGCGTTGGGCGGAATGACTCCGCCAGCACCGCGCGATCCATAGCCCAGCGCTGCCGGGATGATCAGGGTACGAGTTCCGCCTACTTTCATTCCGGCCACACCTTCGTCCCAGCCGCGGATTACCATGCCCGCACCCAGGTGAAAAACAAATGGGTCATTGCGGTCTTTGCTGGAATCGAATTTTGCGCCCTGCGTGGCGTCGTTGTAAATCCATCCGGTGTAATGCACCGTCACGCTCTGCCCTTTGGCCGCTACCGGGCCGGTTCCTTCTTGTGTGTCGCTGTATTGGAGTCCAGTGGGCGTCGTTTGCATGCTGTTTTTCCTTGTGGATTAGATGAAAATTGTGGGACAAATTTAATTTGTAAACAAAAAAAAGACAGGCGATGGCTGTCTTTCTGTTCACTGCGGCGGACCTACGTCCTCCGTGGCAAATTGACTATTTCAATTTCTTGGCTTGACCTGCCGACCACTTGGTCGCAAAAGCCTGCAGGTCTCCCAGTCGCTTGAGCAAATCCGCTCCTGCGACGGTCACTGCGTAACCGTCGCTACCGTGGGTCATCAGCCCAGCCTCGCGCAGTTCTTTGATGCGGGTATTGAGCGTGTTGGGCGTAATGCCTCCTACGCTATCCTGCAACAGACGGAAGGTTTGGGAGTGTCCGTCACGCAAAGCCCATAACACACGGATGGCGTAGCGGGCTTCCAGCAATCCCAGTAACTGGCTGATGGCAACAGAATCTTTAGCACTCATTAACTGCGTCTCCTCGATAGGGCTTCTTGTCATTTGGCGGGTTGGCCATCATTTGCCCGTCGCCAAAAGCATGACATTGTGTTTCAGGCGAAACTATACTGTAGTTTACTTGCTGCTACAAGTTTCATAGCTGCTTGTGGGAACATTTTTTGATTTGATGCAATATGACGCAATACGCTTGTCAGTACGCAGGGGAAATGCTAAGGTTCACGCGTTGTCACCGGACCAACGGATGCTTTGGAGGCCTTGATGGTGTTGAATTTTGAGCAGGTTCACAATTATTACGAGCGACTGGTTTTTGAGGGAATTGCCAGCCGATCGGAAGCCTATCCCCAATTCACAATCGACATGTTTGCAGATGTGGCTTGTGTCGCACTGAATCGCCTGCCGGCACGCTACGTTCGGCACGATGTGGACATGATGTTCTATCTTACGGAGCCTGAACGTCGCACTATTGAATCTTCCCTGGAGGAAGTGCTTGACTTTGCATTTGGATTTGTGGGCGAGCGCGCTGCGAAGGCTTTCTCCTAAAACGTCGCCCGAAGTTTCTCAATGAGATCAGACGTGATAGACGGCATTACACCAAACCATGAATTGAAGGCTGGGCGAGCCTGATTGAGCAGCATGCCGAGTCCGTTTACCGTGGGGTTTCCTCGTGCGCGAGCGGCGGCCAGTAACGGTGTCTCCGTCGGCACATAAATGATGTCGGATACCAGCGCCTCCAGTGGCAAGTGGTTGAGGTTGATTGCCAACGGCGGCTCACCCTGCATACCCTGGTTGGTGGTATTGACCAGCAACGCAATCTGGTCGAGCGCATCGTTACGCTCTTTCCATGGAACGTAATGTACCAAGCATCCAAACTCATGCGCCATATCGAGCGCTTTTGCGTCACTTCGGTTGGCTAGGCGGATTTCCTTTGCACCAGCATCGAGCAAGCCCGCAATAACTGCACGCGCCGCGCCACCCGCGCCTACCACTGCGACCGGACCCTGGTCGGCACGCCATTGAGGTAGCGCATCTATCAGGCTTTGAATGTAGCCAAAGACATCGGTGTTGTATCCCGCCAATGCACCGTCTCCTTGAACTACCACCGTATTGATGGCTCCCACGCGTTGGGCCAGGGGGTCCACACGGTCCACCAGTTCCATTGCAGCAACCTTGTGCGGAATAGTCAGGTTGCAACCAGCAAAGCCCAGAACGGGCAAAGCCCGCAGCGCTGATTCCAAATGCGATGGCTGTACCGGAAGCAAGACATAGTCCCCGAGCAACTCGTATCGGGCAAGCCAGTGCTTGTGTATGACGGGGGAGCGAGAATGCGCTACCGGCCATCCCATGACACCTACTGTTCGATAAGAGTGCTTCATGAATGCGTGTTTACAACTGACGCCAGCCGTTGCCAAAGAGTTCAACAAAGACTGTTTGGCATGGCAGCGCTGTTCTACAGGGAGTCGGTAAAGCTGCGCAGCTTGTCGGAGCGGCTTGGATGCTTGAGCTTACGCAACGCTTTGGCCTCGATCTGGCGAATGCGCTCACGCGTCACGTCAAACTGTTTGCCGACTTCTTCCAGGGTGTGGTCGCTGGTCATCTCGATGCCAAAACGCATGCGCAGCACTTTGGCTTCGCGCGGCGTCAGACTGTCCAGGATGTCCTTGACGACGTCGCGCAGGCCGGCCTGCATGGCCGCGTCCATGGGCGCGGTGTTGGCGCTGTCTTCGATGAAATCGCCCAAGTGGCTGTCGTCGTCGTCACCGATCGGCGTTTCCATCGAAATTGGCTCTTTGGCAATTTTCATGATCTTGCGGATCTTGTCCTCGGGGATTTCCATCTTGGCAGCCAATACAGATGCATCGGGCTCAAAGCCGAACTCCTGCAGGTGCTGTCGGCTGATGCGGTTCATCTTGTTGATGGTTTCGATCATGTGCACTGGAATGCGGATGGTGCGTGCCTGGTCGGCAATGGAGCGGGTGATGGCCTGGCGAATCCACCAGGTGGCATAGGTCGAGAACTTGTAGCCTCGGCGGTATTCGAACTTGTCCACTGCCTTCATCAAGCCAATGTTGCCTTCCTGGATCAAATCCAGGAACTGCAGACCACGGTTGGTGTACTTTTTTGCGATGGAAATCACCAGGCGCAAGTTGGCCTCGATCATTTCCTTCTTTGCTGCCCGAGAGGAGGCTTCACCCTCGTTCATGCGCTTGTTGATGTCCTTGAGTTGGTCGAGCGGGACTACCACGCGTGCTTGCAGGTCAGTCAGTTTCTGCTGAAGGTCCTGCACCGGCGGGATATTGCGGCCCATGACCGCGCTCCAGGGTTTGCCAGCGGCTGCCTGCTTCTCAATCCACTTCAGGTTGAGCAACTGACTGGAAACTCGGTGGCCACTCTTGTCGCGCCCGCTGAAATCAGCAATAAAGTGGTCTTGCGGGTAACCGCATTTATCCACGATGATGCGACGCAACTCACGTTCTTTCTTGCGAATGTCATCGACCTGAGCACGAACCATGTCGCACAGCTTTTCGATCGCTTTGGCGGTGAAGCGAATAGTCATGAGTTCATCGCTCAAAGCCCGCTGTGCCTTGACATAGTGGGGCGTACCGTAGCCTTCCTTATCGTAGATTTTATGCACCTTTTCGAACAGCTCACGCAGCTTGTCGAAGCGCTCCAGTGCCTGCTTTTTAAGTTCCTCGAGCTTTTTGGTCAGTGCCTTGGAGCCACCCTTGCCGTCGTCGTCGTCGGCCTCATCGAACTCGTCAAAGTCTTCCTCGGCTACATAATCGTCAGCTTCATTTGGGTTGGAAAAGCCGTCGACGATAGTGGTGATGACGACTTTTCCCTCGCGAATTTCTTCGCCTAGACGCAAGATCTCTGCAATGGTGGCGGGAGAGGCGCTGATGGCTTCCATCATGGCCATCAATCCGCCTTCGATGCGCTTGGCAATTTCGATTTCGCCTTCACGCGTCAGTAGTTCCACGGTGCCCATTTCACGCATGTACATTCGCACAGGGTCGGTGGTGCGACCGAACTCGCTGTCAACCGTGGACAAGGCCGCTTCGGCTTCTTCTTCCGCCTCTTCTTCGGTAGCGGTAGTGGGGCCATTGTTGTTGAGCAACAGGGTTTCTGCGTCGGGTGTTTGCTCATATACCGCCACACCCATGTCGTTCAACATGGAAATCACGACCTCAAGTGTTTCGGCATCGACCAATTTGTCAGGCAAGTGGTCAGAGATTTCGCCGTGTGTCAGGTAGCCGCGGGTCTTTCCCAGTTTTATCAGGGCCTTGAGCCGCAGGCGGCGCTTGGCCATGTCCTCTTCGGACAAAACCGTTTCATCGAGGCCAAACTCCTTCATCAAGGCGCGTTCTTTGGCCTTGCTTATCTTCATGCGAAGCGGTTTGACTTTTTCGCCAGGAGCAACCGCCGCAGGTTCACCGACAAGATCCGCTTCAATGTCTGCCATATCCAGGTCGTCCGCCACGGTCTGGACCGCATTCTTAGGTTTGCGCCCGCGCTTGGCACCCGCCTTGGCCGGCGCACTGGACTCTTCGTGGACCACTTTGGGAGGGCGCCCGGGCTTCTTCTTGGCAACGACTTCTGGAGCAACAACAGCAGACTTTTGTGTGACTCTGGACGCTGGCACGGTGGGGACTTTCTTGGAGTTTTTGGTTGAAGCGGCGACGGACTTGGCAGATTTTTGAGCGGGCATCGAAGAACCTCAGGTCATCAAGAAAAACGGACAAACTGAACGAACGCCACCTTCGTCAGAGAGGTGACGGGCACGGATTGCAGGGCTGGGGATGAAATCCCCCATTGGCAAGATGGGAGGGCGAACATTTGGGGTGCAGTCCTTGCGGTAAGGTGGCCGGTTGTACTTATGTCAACGCTTGGCCGGGCCCGGAGGTGTTGCTGTCGCTCTTGCCGAATCAACCCTGAATTATACCGTGGATTTGTGTTTTTTCCAGCTGGAAGCGGCGGGCTTGCAGTTCTCGGTAGCGAATCAGCGCGGACGGGTTCAGGGCTGAAGCCTCAATGGCGCGGGTTTCCTGGTCCTTGATGTGCTCAATCAGCATCCGGTTGAGCAAGTCACGCAGCTCCATCTGTGACTCTGCCGTCGGCTCGTTGTCGGTCTCGGCCTCTGACATCAGTCGTAGAGCCAGTTCCTCAGCAGGCAGGTCCTTGAGGTCCATGCGCAGCGCTTCCCATGGCAATGGTCCATGTTCATGGTTTTGCCTCTCCATCCATGCGAACAACGGGCCGTGGGGTGCGGGAAGTTCACACAACAGGCTCAGATCTTCGGCCGATAGCACGTGCCAAAGTTCCATGTTGGTGAGGAGAATACGGGCCGCGTGGTCTGCGCGACTGGCTGGCAAAACGCGGCCAAAGCGCTTGCGCAAATTCGGTGCCTGGTAGAGCGCGGGGCTGCGACGCAACTGTGTACCGGTTGTTGGATTGCCACTGTGCGACGCGTTATCTGGCAACCACAGCGCTCTTAGCTCCGTGCTATCCAACTGCGCCACGGTGGCCACTTCGGTCAACAACTGAAGCTTCAACGCGCCCTGCGGTAGCAACATCCAAAGTGGCCTGGCGTTGCTCGCCATGCGGGCACGACCCTCGGCGTTTCCGAGGTCGCAGTCTGCCTGGGCTGACTCCATCATGAAGCGGCTCAGTGGCGTGGCAGTTGCAATGTAGCTTGCAAAGGCGTCCCTGCCATGAGTGCGAATGTAGCTATCGGGATCGTGTTCCTGGGGCAGAAACAAGAACTTGATGCTGCGCACATCCGTGGCATAAGGCAGTGCCGCGTCCAGCGCCTTGCGTGCGGCACGCCGACCCGCCTCGTCTCCATCAAAGCTGAAGACAACGGAGTCGGTAAAACGAAACAGCTTATGAATATGGTCATTGGTGCATGCTGTTCCCAGGGTCGCTACGGCGTTTGGAAACCCGAGCTGCGCCAAAGCGACCACATCCATATAACCCTCTGTCACCAGCACATAGCCCTGATCACGTAGGGCGTTGCGAGCCTCAAACAGGCCATACAACTCGCGCCCTTTGCTAAATACTGGTGTTTCGGGGGAGTTGAGGTACTTTGGCCTGTCGTCGCCCAAAACCCGTCCACCAAACCCGATGCATTCGCCTTTCACATTTCGAATCGGGAACATGACGCGGTCGCGAAAACGGTCGTAACGCTTTTCTTCAGCGGCCCCGTCCTCGGTGCTGGAGATGACCAGACCGCTCTCCACCAACAAAGGGTCGTCATAATGAGGAAAAACGCTCGCCAAACTGCGCCAACCCTCCGGTGCGTAGCCTAACCCGAACTGCCTTGCGATTTCTCCTGACAGGCCTCTGCTTTTGAAATAGGCGATTGCACGAGCAGATTCCTTCAGATGGCGGCGGTATGCATCGCCCGCCTTCTCAAGTACGTCAGTCAGTGTGTGTTGTCTCTGGCGTTGCTCCTGCGCGCGGGCACGGTCTTCCGGCGAGGCCTCGTCTTCCGGCAACTGCATGCCGTACTGCTGCGCCAGATCTTTCACGGCCTCAATGAAAGACATGCCGGCGTGTTCCATCAGGAAGCTGATTGCGTTGCCGTTCTTGCCACACCCGAAGCAATGGTAAAACTGTTTGGTCGGGCTTACCGTGAACGACGGCGATTTTTCTCCATGAAACGGGCACAAGCCCATGAAGTTGGCTCCGCCCTTCTTGAGTTGCACATAACGCCCCACAATCTCGACCACATCGGCGCGGGCGAGCAACTCCTGAATGAAGGTTTGCGGTATGGCCATGGGTGTTATCAGCGCAGAGCCAAAAGAGTTGCCGTCCGCGGACTGACCCAAAAGCCCCCTGTGAAGAGAGCGGCGGCAGGGGCATATGAATGTCGCCACGGCAATTTTCCTTGTTGCCGATAGCCCAAAGCCAGCGTGCTGGCGGTACCAGGCAAACCGAGAGCACGACCACTGACCACCGCATCCACGATGTTGCCCGCGTTTCCTGCGACCATCACGGTGGCAGCATCAGGCGCGAGCACTGAAATCCATCGCATGCGGTGCTAGTCCTTTTTGGACTTGGGTTGTCTGCCCATCGCGTAAAACTCCGGATTGGGCAACATGCCAGACATATTGGCCATGCGGTTCGACAGCCCAAAAAATGCGGTGATGGCACCAATGTCCCATATGTCCTCATCGTTGAAGCCGTGGGCGTGCAGGGCGATGAAATCGGCTTCCTCAATGGTGTTCGAATGCAGACACACCTTCATGGCAAAGTCCAGCATGGCACGCTGGCGCGGCGTGATGTCGGCCTTGCGGTAGTTCGTAGCCACCTGATCGGCCACCAGCGGTTTCTTTTCGTAAATGCGCAGAATGGCTCCGTGTGCCACGACACAGTACAGGCAGTGGTTGGCCGCGCTGGTGGTGGTTACGATCATTTCGCGGTCACCCTTGCTCAGCCCGGAATCTTCCCGCAGCATCAACGCATCATGGTAGGCAAAGAATGCACGCCATTCGGCAGGGCGGCGGCCAAGTGCCAGGAAAACATTGGGTATGAAGCCAGACTTCTCCTGTACTTCCAGAATACGCGTCTGGATGTCGGCAGGTAGGTTGCTCAATTCGGACAGAGGGTAGCGAAGCATCGAATGTTCCTGAATGTAGTATTGATTTTTGGAAAAACCCCTCGCCAATACTGCGTGGGGCGCTATTAAATATGCAGCGAATCGCCTGACATCGAGGCGCAGCTGGTTGCGCTACCACTGCACGCCACTTTGATTCTAGACATCATATCGGGTCGCTGGCCGCACCGCAGCTCAAGTGCGTACAACTGGTTCGCTGCTCTGTGTCCAAAGTGCCACCAATGTATCCCTGTGGCGCTGCCCATAATGATTTGATTCCCTCACACAGCAGACGCCCTGGTCGTTACCATGTTTCAGAGCAGCCCGAACCACATTGAAAGCTACTACGCCGCCAGCAGTCGAGCGTTGCAGTTGCAGCGCCCCGCGCTGCAACAAGATATGGAGGTCGATGTGGTCGTCATTGGCGCCGGCTACACAGGGCTGTACACCGCATTAAATCTGGCCGAAGGCGGTAGGTCCGTGGTGGTGCTCGAAGCCAGCCGGATCGGGTGGGGTGCATCCGGGCGCAATGGCGGGCAGGTGATTGTGGGGTTTTCCTGCGATATGCCACCCTTCGAGCTCGCCTTGGGAAAGTCAGGCTCCAGGGAGGTCTGGCGCCTGACTCAGGACGCAGCGCAGGAGATTCGGCGCCGCATTGCGGATCACTCCATTGAGTGTGACTTTTCTGAAGGTCATCTGTGGACATCGGTACTCGAGAGACGGGTTCAGCTCTTGTTGAACTGGCAGGACGAAGCATCCCGAAAGTGGGGCTATGACCGCCTGCGTTTCATTCCCAAGGCGGAGTTGCATCGGTACGTTGGGTCCAATCGATACCAGGCTGGTTTGATCGATGCCGGCGGAGGGCACCTGCATCCCCTGAAGTACGCCCTGGGTCTGGCAGAAGCGGCAGAAAAGGCGGGCGTGCGCATTTTTGAAACCACCCGGGCTGCGCGCTATGTAGAACGGACCGACGCAGTGGAGGTACATGCCGACCGGGGCAAAATTCGAGCCAATCAAATTGTTCTTGCTTGCGGAGCGTTCGTTGATCAGTTGGACCGTCGCCTGCAAAGCCGCATCCTGCCGGTGGGGACGTACATGATTGCCACAGAACCCTTGGGCGAGCAGCGTGCGCGCTCCCTGCTGCCGACCGGCTGTGCGGTGTCCGACAACCAGTTTGTGCTGGACTATTTTCGGTTGTCAGCTGACCACAGTCTGCTGTTTGGTGGCAAATGCACCTATACGGGGCGCACACCGGGGCGTCTGACCGAAGGCATGCGCAACGACATGCTGCAGGTATTCCCGCAGTTGGCAGACGTGAAAATCGCATACACCTGGGGCGGACACATCGACATCACCATGGGCCGCACCCCCGATTTTGGACAGCTTCGCAACGTGTTCTGGGCGCAGGGATTCTCGGGCCACGGCGTCGTGCCGACCTGCGTGGCAGGTCGAGTGCTGGCCGAGGCGATTCTGGGCGACGACACGCATCTCAGACTTTTTTCAGGCTTGAAGAACCGCCCGTTCCCCGGAACTGAGACGCTGGCAGGCCTGTTCCAGGTGCTGGGCATGTCCTACTATCGGCTGCGTGACTATGTCTAGCTACCCGCCATCAGCTTGTGCACCAGATCACCTGCGGTGGAGGCACGGTATTTGCGCATCAGGCGGGCGCGGTAAATCTCCACGGTGCGGTGGCTGATCTGGAGCGTCTTTCCAATCTGTTTGGAGGTCAACCCCTGCATCAGGTTTGCCGCCACCTCGCGTTCTCGCGCTGTCAGTTCCGCTTTGACCGGGCGATTGGCACTGAGGTCTTCGAAGCACCAGATTCCGGCCTCGTGCGGGGCCTGTTGGTTGAGTGCGCGCCCGGTTACGTGGCACCAGAAGGCTTCGCCCTTGAGGCGACCATCGACACGCTTCATGATACGGTTGTCGGCGTAGGTGCCATGGCGGTTGAGGATAGGAGCTATGCGTGCACCCGTGCGCTCGTACTCGTCGGCGCTGGGGTACAGAATCTGGAACGATTGTCCCAGCAAGTGTTCGCGCAAGGCACCAAACATATCGCATAGGTGCTGGTTGCAATCCATGATAGTGCGGTTGCTGGAGAGCACCAGCCCCACGGGGGCCATCTCAAAGGCGAGTCGGTAATCAGTTTCCATAGGGTTGGGCTTTACGAAAAACTACGTAGTTGCATAAGTAGTATCGTATGCCATTGCTCAATCACAGGAGAACAGCGAAATGGACAAAATTTTTCCGAGCGCCGCGCAGGCGCTGGCAGGTATTGTGAAGGACGGTCAGTTGCTGGCAGTCGGCGGATTTGGTTTGTGTGGCATCCCTGAGGCATTGATTGACGCGCTCAAGGATTCAGGCGTGAAGGACCTGACGGTCATTTCCAACAATGCCGGGGTTGACGGCTTTGGCTTGGGCAAGTTGCTGGAGACCCGGCAAATCAAAAAAATGATTTCCAGCTATGTGGGAGAAAACAAGGAGTTTGAACGTCAATACATTGCCGGCGAGCTGCAACTCGAGTTCACGCCCCAAGGTACGCTGGCTGAGCGCCTGCGCGCTGGTGGAGCTGGCATCCCTGCCTTTTTTACCAAGACCGGTGTGGGAACCCTGGTTGCCGAGGGCAAGGAAGTGCGAGAGTTTGATGGGGAGAATTATGTGATGGAGCGTGCCCTGTTGCCCGAAGTGTCGCTGGTCAAAGCACACCGCGCCGACAAGTCTGGCAACCTTCAGTTCCGCTTTACGGCGCGCAATTTCAACCCGGCGGTTGCCATGGCCGGCAAGATCACGGTGGTGGAAGTGGAGGAGATTGTAGAAACCGGAGACATACCTCCTGACCAGGTCCATTTGCCCGGCATTTATGTGCATCGCCTGGTGCTCAATGCCCACCCCGAGAAGCGCATTGAAAAGCGCACTCTGACCGAAAAGTCTGCCGTCTGAAACCGCAACCATCCAAGGAGCATTTATGAGCTGGAGTCAAGACCAAATGGCCGCACGTGCGGCGCAAGAATTGCAAGACGGTTTCTATGTGAATCTGGGTATCGGTATCCCCACGCTGGTGGCCAACTTTGTCCCGTCCGACAAGGAAGTGTGGCTGCAAAGCGAAAACGGCATGTTGGGCATTGGTCCTTTTCCTACAGAAGACGAGGTTGATGCCGACTTAATCAACGCAGGCAAACAGACGGTCACCACCATCAAGGGATCCAGCATTTTCGGCAGCCACGAAAGTTTCGCCATGATTCGTGGCGGCAAGATCAACCTCAGCATTCTGGGTGCGATGCAGGTGAGCGCACAAGGCGACCTGGCCAATTGGATGATTCCCGGCAAGATGGTCAAGGGCATGGGGGGCGCCATGGATCTGGTGGCGGGTGTGAAGCGGGTCATCATCCTTATGGAGCACGTTGCCAAGAAGAAGGACGGCTCCATCGATCTCAAAATATTGCCAAGCTGCACCCTTCCTCTGACCGGAGTGGGAGTGGTTGATCGCATCATTACCGATCTGGCCGTGATGGATGTGACGCCCCAGGGCCTGAAACTGGTTGAGTTGGCTCCTGAGGTAACGCGCGAGTTGGTTCAGTCAAGAACCGGTGTGCCGCTAATTTGAATTCCGGCGCGCACCGGGTAAGATAGCGCGCAACCAACCCGGGGGAGACATGTCCAGAGCGCTCAAATTCTTGCTGTTCATTTACTGCGCCATGTTCTTGCTGACAGGTGCAGGCATGGTCGTGATCGTGAACGTCGATGAGAGTTCGGCGCCGTGGATCACTGCGTTGGTGCGAAACCACGGCATCGTTTTCGCGTGGCATCTGGTGTGCTGGATGCTGCTGGGCATGTTTACCAGCTACTACTGGGACCTGTTCAACCTCGGCAAGGGCCTTGATGCCATGCAGGTGCCGCGCATTCTCCTGCCGCTTATGGTGTCACCTTTTGTTTTTTTGCCCACATATAACCTGTGGCTGTCTTCCAGTTCGCAGAGTTACCTTTTGTTTGAGGTGATTGCCATACAGAGCGGGTTTTTCTGGCAGGCGTTGTTTACCAAGCTCGCGCCGCTGGATCGGGGCACCAGCATTCCCTGGTCGGTGAACAATGGCAGCAGCCGCGCCGGCAAGAACGCCGAGGGTAGTGCCTGATACGCGTGCATTGAGCGCAGTTTTCAGACTGTCGGAGTTCTGAGCGACTCCAGGCGTGCTTTCAGGAATCCACCGGTGCCATAGCGCGTGACGCGGCTGTAATAGCGTTCTGACAGTCGGCGCACCATGCTTGAGTACCCGTCGAAAAGACGTGGCGAAATACTGAAGTTGTCGTAATTCACCACCACCATCACCTTTACGCCAAGTGGTTCCAGCAATCCAAGCAACGCCTGTTCAATCGCGTCAATGTCAGCTGGGCGATCTACCACCAGCCCTTCGAAATTGATAAACAGCAAGCGGTGGACTGCGTCGAGCTCAAAACGACTGGACAAGGGCGTCTCCAGCAGGCGTTCGCGCAAGCCTAGCGGCTTGTCAAGAAACAGGGCGGCGTCCATTAATTTCAGGTCGCTGCTAATGCCGGGCATAAAGTCCATGTTGGACAGGACATCGCGCTCCAGATCGATCCCGGGCGCAATTTCGATCAGTTCCAGACTACCCTGATCACCCAAGGGCTTAAGCTGGAATACGCAGCGTTCGGTGATGTAAAGCACATGCTGCCCGCGTTTGCAGGCCTCGCGCCCGCTGAAGGTGCGGTGCTCTACCGATCTTACAAACTTACGCGATATTCCCTCGGTGTGGATCTGTACGTGGCCGTCGTGCAGCCGCACATCCAGTCCCCCGGCTGTAAAGGTGCCCACAAAGGCCACGGCTTTGGCGTTCTGGCTAATATTGATGAACCCACCCGCACCGGCCAAGCGTGGACCAAAGCGACTGACATTCAAGTTGCCTTGCGCATCGGCTTGCGCAAGACCCAGAACCGCCAGGTCCAGTCCGCCCCCATCGTAAAAGTCAAACTGACTGGGCTGGTCGATCACCGCCTGTGCGTTGATTGCCGCTCCAAAGCTCATGCCACTGGCTGGAATGCCACCGATTACGCCCGGCTCGGCGGTAAGGGTCAGCAGATCGATGATGCGCTCCTCGTTGGCCACGCCTGCCACTGCTTCTGGCATGCCAATGCCGAGGTTGATCACACTGTTGGTGCGCAGTTCCAGCGCAGCACGGCGCCCAATCACCTTTCTCTCGTTAAGGGGTAGGGTGGGTAGCGTGTCCAGCGGTATCCGAATCTCGCCCGAGTAGGCCGGGTTGTAGGCTTCCGAGAACGTCTGCATGTGGTGGGCCGGCTCCGTGGCCAGCACGACCGCATCCACCAGCACTCCGGGCACCTTAACTTGGCGCGGGTGCAACGAGCCTCGGTCGGCAATGCGCTCTACCTGCGCAATGACGATGCCGCCTGAATTGCGCGCTGCCATTGCAATGGCAAGTGCTTCCAGCGTCAGCGCCTCGCGTTCCATGGTCAGGTTGCCATCGGCATCAGCGGTGGTCGCGCGGATGATTCCCACCGAAATCGGAAATGCCTTGTAGAACAGATACTCGTTGCCGTCCACTTCCATCAATCGCACCAGTTCTTCCGTGGTTCGTGCGTTGATCTTGCCGCCGCCCCAGCGCGGGTCGACAAAGGTGTCGATGCCGACGCTTGTGAGCGTACCCGGCTTGCCTGCGGCAATGTCGCGAAACAAATGAGAGATCACGCCCTGGGGTAGGTTGTAGGCCTCAATCAAATCCTCCACTGCCAGTTTTTGCAACGCTGGAACCAGCCCCCAGTGCCCGCCGACCACACGCTTGAGCATGCCAGCATGACCCAGATGATTGAGTCCGCGGAAGTCCCCATCGCCCTGACCAGCGGCATAGACCAGGGTCAGATCGCGCGGCGCGCCGATGCCGTTCTGCGCCAGCGTTTCCATAAACTGCTGCTCCAACGCGACAGCAATGGACTCGGCAAAACCTATCCCCACAAACCCGCCTGTGGCAACCGTATCCCCATCGTGAATCAGGCGCACCGCTTCGGCCGCACTCACCACCTTGTTGCGTCGGGAGCTGTGCTGGGCGGAGTCACTGAAATGGGTGTGCATGGTGATGGCGCAGATGAAGAAGCCCCATCTTGCCCCTAAGCGGATGGTCTGCGCCACCGGGAAAACCACGACATCTGCCTGGCAGGCCCGGGTGTTCAGCGGGGAGTAACAAACTGTAAGTTAATGCACTCTGGCCGTAAGCACTGACACAATCCATTGAAGTCTGGGGTCGAAATGACCGAAGATAGGGACAGGGATCAAAAAAATCGACCTCATGACGAGGTTATCCATGAAATCAGGCTGGAATGCGTTTACGAAATAGTTTCTGGGCCATGCTGGGCCAACAGATTAGCGATGCCCCGGGGGTGGTGGTAGAGCGCGTGCGCCAGGCCATGCTGCTGGCCGTTGACGAACACTGTGGCGAGGGTTGGTCCGACATCGATGACCGTATAAGCTACGCCCAAGACATCACTGCACTATGGTATCTGCGCTCCGACTTGATGAATGCCGTTGCCGCGGTGCGTGGCGAAGCGGTTGCGCGTGATTGCATCAGCACGATCACCGTGCTCTTTCAGGGTCATCAGCCCGGTGGCAAATCATCGCGCTTTAGCAACTTGCAGGGTTGACTCCACAGCATATTCCCGGCACGGTGAAGGCGCGGCGGTCTGAGGTTGGGAACCAGAACTTCCAAGTGGAGCGGGTGAAGGGAATCGAACCCTCGTATGAAGCTTGGGAAGCTGCCGTTCTACCATTGAACTACACCCGCGTGGAGGAGGAGTTTACTTCAGGATATCGCCAATGCAGAGGTATTTCACTTCAACGTAGTCGTCCATGCCGAAGTGCGAACCTTCCCGGCCCAGACCGGATTGCTTGACACCACCAAAGGGCACGTGCTCGGTGGCAAGGATGCCGACGTTGATGCCGACCATGCCGTACTCCAGAGCTTCGCCGACGCGGTAGATGCGGCCAATGTCGCGACTGTAGAAGTAGCTTGCAAGTCCAAACTCGGTATTGTTGGCCGCGTCTATAGCTTCCTGCTCGGTCTTGAACTTGAAGACGGGGGCGAAAGGGCCAAAGGTTTCTTCCTTGGCGCAAAGCATGTCGGCGGTTGCATCGGCGACGACGGTGGGTTCAAAAAACTGACCTGACAGACGCTTTCCGCCCACCAATACGCGGCCGCCCCTTGCCACTGCATCCTGCACATGGCGCTCAACCTTGACCAGCGCTGCTTCTTCAATCAGCGGACCTTGGTTGACACCCTCTTCAAAGCCGTTTCCGACCTTTGCGGTGCGCACTTTTGCAGCAAATTTTTCGACGAACTGGTCGTACACACCTTCTTGCACATACAGTCGGTTCGAGCAAACGCAGGTCTGGCCGGCGTTGCGGTATTTGCTCGCAAACGCGCCTTCCACCGCGCTGTCGATGTCCGCATCGTCAAACACGATGAAGGGTGCATTGCCACCGAGCTCGAGTGCCATCTTCTTTATGGTGGGGGCGCTCTGGGCCATCAGGATGCGACCCACTTCGGTGCTTCCGGTGAAACTAATATGGCGCACGGTATCGCTGGCGCAGATGACCTTGCCGATGGCAATGGAATTGTCTGCATCGGCGCTCAGGATGTTGAGCACACCCGCCGGGATGCCGGCACGCATGGCCAGTTCCGCCGCAGCCAATGCTGTCAATGGTGTGAGTTCGGCGGGTTTGATTACTACCGGGCATCCCGCAGCAAGGGCAGGCGCCACCTTTCGGGTAATCATGGCAAGCGGAAAGTTCCACGGAGTGATGGCCGCGCATACACCGATGGGTTGTTTGAGGACCATCAGGCGGCGGTTGTTGTCAAACTGGGGCAGGGTTTCACCATTGATACGCTTGGCTTCTTCGGCAAACCACTCTACGAAGCTGGCACCGTAGGCCACTTCGCCCTTGGCTTCGGCCAGAGGTTTACCCTGTTCGGCGGTCATCATGCGGCCCAGATCGTCCTGGTTGACCATCAACAGGTCAAACCACTTGCGCAGGATGATGCTGCGCTCCTTGCCGGTCTTGGCTTTCCAGGCGGGCCACGCGGCATTGGCTGCCGCGATGGCCGCCTCCGCATCCTTGGGACCCATGTTGGCCACGTCGGCGAGCTTGTTGCCCGTGGCCGGGTCCAGTACATCAAAGCGACTGTTCCCTGCGACCCACTGGCCGTTGATCAGCGCGTCGGTCTTAAGTAGGCTGGGGTCATTAAGCAGGGCGAGGGGTGAGGTTTTCATGTCCATGGCGTCGGTTCCAGAAAAAGTACTGCAATGTCAAAAGTTCAAAGTTTGATTGCGACAGCGAGGTTAACCTGAAAAGCTGGCCGAGGACGCTCCGCATGAGACATTTGCGGTGGAGCCACTTGACGCTGCCGCTTGCGGGTGGTGGCGGGGACATGCATCGCCAGCAGCGCCCGCACTAAGGGTCAGTGCTAGGTGAGGACCGGAGAATTGACGTTACAGTGGCACGCATTGAGAACTGGATCAAGCCCACCCATGATTGAACCCTCACGTGAACGGTCTGCTGCCGCCCAACGCGACGTGGATAACCATCTGCACCCGTATACCCAGTTGCGCGATCTGGAAAGAAATGGCCCGCTAGTCATCGTCAGGGGAGAAGGGGTTCAGGTTTTTGACGAACACGGCAAAGGTTATATCGAGGGTATGGCCGGATTGTGGTGTGCATCCCTGGGATTTTCCGAGCGTCGACTTGCACAGGCGGCCCATCGGCAGATGGAGACGCTGCCCTACTACCATTCCTTTTCCGGTAAAGTCCCCGGGCCAGTAACGGAACTGGTGCAGACCATGATGCAATGGGCACCGGTTCCCATGGGGCGGGTTCTCTTTGCCAATTCGGGTTCGGAGTCGAACGATACCGCTTTCAAGTTGGTGCGCTACTACAACAATGCGCGCGGGCGCCCGCTCAAGAAGAAGATCATTGCACGCAACAAGGCATACCACGGGGTCACGGTTGCTGCCGCCTCGATGTCCGGTCTGGCGACCATGCACGAGTACTTTGATCTTCCGCTGCCTGACGTGGTGCGGGTCTCCTGCCCGCACTACTACCAGTTCGCCTTGCCTGGCGAGAGTGAGTCACAGTTCGTGGAACGTTTGGCGTGCGAACTGGAGGACACTATTTTACGCGAGGGTGCGGACACCATCGCAGCCTTCATTGCAGAACCAGTGCAGGGCGCGGGTGGTGTCATCGTGCCACCGGACAACTACTTCGATTCCATTCAACCGATCCTTAAGAAATACGACATCCTGTTTCTGGTCGATGAGGTGATAACCGGTTTCGGACGCCTGGGCAAGGCCTTCGGGACGCAGGTGTTCAATCTCAAACCCGACATGATCACTGTGGCAAAGATGCTAACTGCGGCCTATGTCCCGATGTCGGCTTTGTACATTTCTGACGAGATCTATCAGACCATCGCCGATGCCAGCGCAGCGGTAGGAATCTTCGGACACGGTTATACCTACAGCGGCCACCCGCTGGCGTGTGCGGTGGCGCTGGAGACACTGCGCATTTACAGCACTGACGATGTGCTGGGTCATGTGCAGCAGGTTGCTCCGCGCCTGCAGCAGGGATTGCGCAGTTTCAGCAACCATCCGCTGGTGGGTGACGTGCGTGGGTTGGGATTGATCGGGGCCCTTGAACTGGCGGCAGATCCGGCTCAACGCAAGCCCTTTGATCCCAAGCAAGGCGTTGGGAATTATTTTGTCGCCCGTGCCCAGGAGCATGGACTGATTCTGCGCACGTTGGTGGGGGACGTGATTGCTTTCTCGCCGCCCCTGATCATTACGGAAGCCGAGATTGATGCGATGCTGGAGCGTACTTCGCAGGCACTCGCCGACACCCTGGCCTGGGTTCGTACTTGGGGTGCGCCCTAACCAGGCCAGAAGGCAGAATCGCGATGGCACTGATCGAGTTCGAGCATGTATTCAAGCGCTATCCTGGCAGCAGCACTGCTGCGGTGGATGACCTGAACCTTCATATCAAGGCAGGCGAGTTTCTGACGCTTCTGGGTCCGTCGGGCTCAGGCAAGACTACGACCCTCATGTTGTTGGCTGGATTCGAGGCACCCAGTGACGGCACGATACGGCTGGACGGAGCTCCGATTGAATCGCTTCCACCACACCAACGCAATATGGGCGTGGTGTTTCAGAGTTATTCGCTTTTCCCGCACATGAGCGTTGCGCAGAACGTAGCATTTCCACTGTCGGTGCGCAAGGTCCCGAAGGCGCAGATCTCAGAAAAAGTAATGGCGGCCCTGGCCAAGGTGCACTTGGAAACCTTCATGCATCGCCGGCCGAACCAACTCTCGGGCGGGCAGCAGCAGCGGGTGGCGCTGGCGCGTGCACTCGTGTTCGAGCCTCGGTTGGTGCTCATGGACGAACCGCTTTCGGCGCTGGACAAGAAATTGCGAGAAGAAATGCAGTTGGAAATCCGTCGTCTGCACCGCGAACTGGGTGTAACCATGGTGTTTGTGACCCATGACCAATCCGAGGCCATGACCCTGGCGGACCGGGTTGCCGTCTTCAACCACGGTCGGATCGAGCAACTGGCTACCCCTCAACAGTTGTACGACAGCCCGGTCAATCCTTTTGTCGCCAGTTTTCTGGGAGATAACAACATGGTTCGGGTATCGCCCCTGGGTTCCAGCGCCAGCGCCTCGGGCGCCTTGGCAGTAAGCACCCAGGCAGGGATTGCACTACATGCGCGCGCGCGCGACGGGCTACAGTCGCATGCAGTCAACAAGGCCAACGCCACGTTGTGTGTGCGGCCAGAGTTTCTTCATGTGGCGACACACGCAGCGGCGCTGGACATGCCAAACCGCATCGACAGCACCCTGGTTGATCTGATTCATCAGGGTGATCACTGGCGCGTGGTCGTACGACTGGGCGGGTCAGGCACGAGCGACAGCACGGATGGCGCCCAATGGTTTGCAAAGATCAGACCTGGCGCTTTGCCGCCGGATCTGGTGGTGGGGCAAAACCTGTTTCTCGGGTTCCGACCCGAAGATGCATGGGTGTTTTGAGGTGGGATCGGGTTATTACTACTTTTTATGCGAGGAGAATGTGAATGAATAAACACTGGTTAACGACGATTGCTGGAGCTGCGGTGATGGTTTGCCTGGGTGGCCAGGCTTTGGCGCAGTCCCGTGATCTCAATATCGTTTCCTGGGGAGGTGCCTACCAGGATGGTCAGAAGGAAGTGTTCTTCAAGCCCTTCAACGCGACCGGAACCAAGCTGACCGATGAGTCTTGGGACGGTGGTCTGGGTGTTTTACGCACCAAGATCAAGGGCGGCAACAACACCTGGGATGTGGTACAGGTTGAGGCCGACGAGCTGGAAGTCGGTTGCGACGAGGGTTTGTATGAAGTGCTCGATGCCAGCAAGATTGGGGGTGCTGGACGGTACTTGCCAGGTGCAGTGCACGCCTGTGGCGTGGGCGCCATCATTTACAACCTGATCCTGGCCTACGACGGTGACAAGCTCAAGACCGCACCGAGCAGCTGGTCCGATTTCTTTGACACCAAGAAGTACCCTGGCAAGCGCTCGATCCGCAACGGTGCCAAGTGGAATCTCGAAGTGGCGCTAATTGCGGACGGCGTGTCTTCCAAGGAAGTCTACAAAGTTCTGCGCACACCCGAAGGACTGGAGCGCGCATTCAAGAAGCTTGACACCATCAAGGGTGACCTGGTTTTCTGGAAGAGTGGCGCACAGCCACCCCAAATGCTGGCGGCCGGTGACGTGGTCATGACCACCGCCTACAACGGCCGAATCACTGCTGCCAATGAAAAGGACAAGAAGAATTTCAGGATGGTGTGGAAAGACACCCCGTACACCATGGACAGCTGGGTCATCATGAAGGGCACGGCGCAGAAGGCCAACGCAGAAAAGCTGCTTGAGTACCTCGGCAGGCCGGAGAATCAGGCGAAACTGCCCAAGTATGTGCGCTATGGTGTGACGGCGGCAGCGGCCGGTCCCATGATTGACAAATCACTGTTGAGCGACCTTCCGACCAATCCGGATAACCTGAAACAGGCGTTTGCCGAGGATGTCAAGTTCTGGATCGACAACGGAGACAAGCTGGCTGAACGCTGGACTCGGTGGTCTGGAACCAAGTAGGTCCCAACCCATGAACTAGACATGCTGATTCGCCAAAGAAGTGTCCTGCTGCTGCCCCTGACCGGGTTTCTGCTGGTATTTTTTGTGGTGCCCATGGTCTGGTTGCTGTCTCTGGCCGTGCGCGAGGCTGAAGTTCCTCGCGCATTGCCGAGAACCTTGTCGGTGCTGCAGGCGTGGACGCCGGGCCAGGCACCGGCGGCGGCAGTGTATCCCGCTCTGGCCCAGGACTTGGTCGAAGCACGTAGCGCGAGTACCCTGGCGGACGCGGCCCGACGACTGAATTACGAAGTCAATGGAGTACGCAGCACACTGATGCGCGCTGCCCGTGAGGTATCTTCTGCTCCACCAGATACGGTATTTACGGAAAGCTTCTTCCTGGCGGTGGACCCTGCGCTGGTCAGTCCGGAGTTCTTTTCGGCGGTGCAACGTGCCCGCGGCCCGGTATCGTCCTACTATGTGTTGGCCGCCTTTGATCTTGCGCGAAACGCGCGCGGTGAGGTCGAACGTGCGGTCGAGTCCAACCGTATTTACATGGATGTGTTGTTTCGCACACTGGCGATCAGCGCCAGCGTAACTTTAATTTGTCTGATGTTGGGTTTTCCGGTGGCCGTGCTCCTGACCCAGGTGACCGAGAAGACCGCCAACTGGCTGATGGTGCTGGTGTTGTTGCCATTCTGGACCTCGCTGCTGGTGCGCACTGCCGCTTGGGTGGTGGTATTGCAGCGGGAAGGATTGGTCAACACAGTACTCATGGCGCTGGGCTTGATTGCCGAACCCCTGACTCTGATCTACAACCGCACCGGTGTGCTGATTGCCATGACGCATGTGCTGCTTCCGTTCATGATTCTGCCCCTGTACGGTGTGCTCAAGGGCATTGCGCCGCATTACATGCGGGCGGCGGCGAGCCTGGGCGCACCTCCTGTCGTTGCTTTCTTTCGGGTCTATTTGCCCATGGCCGCGCCAGCCATCGTCGCTGGTTCGCTGATGGTTTTCATCCTGGCCATGGGTTACTACATCACCCCGGCACTGGTAGGTGGAGGATCGGACCAGATGCTGTCGTACTTTGTAGCCACCTATACCACTGACACGGGCAATTGGGGGCTCGCGGCGGCGTTGGGCTTGGTGATGCTGGCTACGACCCTGCTGCTGTATGGTATTGCGCACAAGGTCTCGGGTGGCCGTGCGCTGTCCATGGGGTAATACGCCATGGCGCAGCGTTTCAAATTTCCCTGGCGTCGGTTGTACTGGATGTTGTGCGCCGGGGTGCTGGTGTTCCTGCTGGCACCCATCGCTGCCATCATTCCCCTCTCATTTTCCAGTGGTTCGTTCCTCACCTACCCCTTGCCGGGACTCTCGATGCGATGGTACGAGGAGGTTCTGGGCGGCGGAAAGTGGCTCTCTGCGCTGGGCAACTCGCTGTATGTGGGGGCGATTGCGACCGCCATTTCGGTGCTGCTGGGCACCTTAGCGTCGTTGGGGCTGATGAGGACCCAGTCGTGGTGGAGTCAGGCGCTGAAACTGGTAGCACTGTCCCCGATGATTGTTCCGGTCATATTGATTGCGGTGGCATCGTATTTCTTCCTCGCACCCTTGTCGTTGACCGGTTCCTATACCGGTCTGATAATCGCCCATACCGTCATCGCCGTGCCTTTCGTGGTGGTGCCGGTGTTAACCGCGCTGGAGCTTCTGGATCCCAATCTGGCACGCGCTGCTGCTGCTTGTGGCGCGACCCCCGCCACCACGTTTCTGCGCGTAACTTTGCCGGGCATCATGCCGGCCATGGCATCGGGGGCACTGTTCGCTTTTGCTGCGTCGTTTGACGATGTGGTGATCGCCTTGCTCATTGCTGGTCCCGACCAGCGCACGCTTCCGCGCGAGATGTTTTCCGGACTGCGTGACAGTATGACTCCCGCTCTGACTGCTGTGGCAACCATCATGATCGTCTTTTCCACCACATTGTTTTTGCTGATGCAGGCGCTGCAGCGACGGTCCCGTCGCTTGGCAAAACCGCCCTGAGCGTTGGTGCGCCCCGGTCCGACTGATGGGCAGTGCGCAAAGCCACATAAAATCACAGGTTGCCCGCCTGGCAGTTGTCAGGATTGGCACCATGCATCTTCATAAGAGTCCATTCACACCATGAGCACACCTGCCGTCACCGTTGCCGACATTCGCAAGACTTTTCTCGATTTTTTTGCCTCCAAGGGTCATACGGTGGTGGCAAGCAGTTCGCTGGTGCCGGGCAACGACCCCACACTGATGTTCACCAACTCGGGGATGGTGCAGTTCAAAGATGTTTTTCTAGGATCGGACACACGCTCTTATGTGCGCGCGGCGTCGGTGCAGGCCTGTCTGCGCGCCGGCGGCAAACACAACGACCTGGAAAACGTAGGCTACACGGCACGCCACCATACATTCTTCGAGATGCTGGGCAACTGGAGCTTTGGCGACTACTTCAAGCGTGAGTCCCTCATGTGGGCGTGGGAACTGCTGACGCAAGTCTACAAGCTGCCCGCCGACAAACTGTGGGCCACGGTCTACATCGATGACGATGAGGCTTACGACATCTGGACCAAAGACATCGGCTTGCCCAAGGAGCGCGTGGTACGCATTGGCGACAACAAAGGTGCCAAGTACGCCTCCGACAACTTCTGGATGATGGCCGATACCGGCCCCTGCGGCCCCTGCTCCGAGATTTTTTTCGACCATGGTGCCGATATTCCCGGAGGCCCGCCCGGCAGTTCGGAGGCCGATGGCGACCGCTACATCGAGATCTGGAACAACGTGTTCATGCAGTTCGATATGCAGACCGACGGCTCGGTCAAACCCTTGCCTGCACCCTGTGTGGACACTGGCATGGGGCTGGAGCGTCTGGCCGCCATCCTGCAGCACAAGCACAGTAATTACGAGATTGACCTGTTCGAGAAACTTATTGCCGCCGCGGCCCGCGAAACCGGTTGCACCGACCTGGAAAACAAGAGCCTGCGGGTGATTGCCGACCATATCCGCGCCACCGCGTTCCTGGTCAGCGACGGGGTAATTCCAGGCAACGAGGGCCGGGGCTATGTGCAGCGACGCATCATTCGCCGTGCCATCCGCCACGGCTACAAGTTGGGACAGAAGACACCGTTCTTTCACAAGCTGGTGGCCGATCTGGTGCATGTGATGGGCAATGCGTACCCGAACCTTGCCACTCAGCAGGCGCGCATTACCGACGTGCTGCGGGTCGAAGAGGAGCGCTTTTTCGAGACGCTGGCGCATGGCATGGAGATTCTGGACTCGGCATTGGGCGGTGGCTCCAGGGTGCTGCCCGGTGACGTAGCCTTCAAACTGCACGACACCTACGGCTTTCCGCTCGATCTGTCGGCCGATGTTTGCCGCGAAAACGGTGTGGAGGTGGATGAGGCTGGCTTTCACGCAGCCATGGACAAGCAAAAGGCGCAGGGACGCGCTGCCGGCAAGTTCAAGCAGGACCGGGCGCTCGACTACAGTGGGCACAGCAATGCCTTTGTTGGTTACGACCACTTTACATTTGCTACGAATATTGTAGCGCTCTACGCAGATGGCACGCCGGTTGAAGAGCTAACTACTGGTCAGGCCGGGGTGGCTGTGGTGGATTCGACGCCGTTCTATGCCGAGAGCGGGGGGCAGGTCGGCGACCAGGGCGCCATTTTTTGCGACCACGCCCTGTTCATGGTGAGTGACACGCAGAAGATCAAGGCCGATGTGTTTGGCCACCATGGCGTGGTTCAGACCGGCAGTGTGAAAGTGGGGGACCTGGTCAATGCCCATGTGAGCGCTCCGCAGCGCGCATCGATCATGCGCAACCACTCGGCCACGCACCTGATGCACAAGGCGCTGCGCGAGGTGCTCGGTGAGCATGTGCAGCAAAAGGGTAGTCAGGTAAATGCCGAGCGCACCCGCTTTGACTTTGCGCACCATGCCCCGGTCAACGATGTGCAGATTCATGAGATCGAGTTTCGTGTGAATGCCGAGATCATGGCCAATGCCGTAACCCAGGCGCGCGTGATGGACATTGAATCGGCCCAGAAAACCGGTGCCATGATGCTGTTTGGCGAGAAGTATGGCGAGACGGTGCGCGTGCTCGATGTCGGCTCCAGTCGCGAGTTGTGCGGTGGCACGCACGTGGCCCGCACGGGGGACATCGGCCTGTTCAAGATCGTGGGCGAGAGCGGTGTGGCCGCCGGCATTCGCCGCATCGAGGCGGTAACGGGTCAGAACGCCCTGGCCTACTTGCAGCAACTCGAAGACACGGTGGTCGCAGCGGCATCGACCTTGAAGGCTCCGGTCGTGGAACTCACCGAGCGCTTGGGCCACGTGGTGGAGCATGTCAAGTCACTCGAAAAGGAAGTTGCCGCACTCAAGGGCAAGCTCGCTTCTGCGCAGGGTGACGAAATGCTAAGCCAGGCGGTCGACTTGGGCGGTGTGAAGCTGCTGGTGGCGCGTCTGGACGGCGCCGACAGCAAGGCCCTGCGTGAAACCATGGACAAGCTCAAGGACAAGCTCAAGACCGCCGTGATAGTGCTCGGCGTGGTCGAAGGCGAGAAGGTACAGATCGCTGTCGGTGTGACGTCGGACACCACTCCCAGAGTGAAGGCTGGAGAACTCGTCAACTTCGTGGCCGGCCAGGTCGGCGGTAAGGGTGGGGGCAAAGCCGACATGGCCATGGCCGGCGGAACTGAGCCCGGCAAACTGGCCGCTGCATTGGCCAGCGTGCAGGCGTGGGTGACCGCCAAACTGTAATTTTGTTGCGCCCAGCGGGGCGGGGACGCCTGGTGTGTGAGCGGGGTGTTCGATAAGTTCAGGTTCTGACATCAACAGCACCAGACCAAAGCCGCCGCGCCAACCCATGCGCGTCCTCATTTCCGGGCAAGGGGCGGGCAGCGTCGTCGTGCAGCGATTCAATCAGTCGCTGCAAAGTTTCTATATGTGGCGTGAGTGTGCCAAAAAAATGCGCGGTGCCGGCTTTGGCAATGAGCAGTGTGGGAAAGTTTTCCACCTCGACCGGGTCGACCAGGTCTGCCTCGTCTTCCACATCCACCCAGACAAAGCGTGCGTGCGGGAATTTGATCTGCAGGGCATTAAACTGCAGTTGGTATTCGCAGCAGGTGCCGCACCATTGGGCGCACAGGCAGGCCACCAGCAGGGGTTGCTCGGTTCTGGGCGAAGGCGTTTGCATGGCCGGATGATCGCAGAAACGGGAGGGGTCAAAATGCTCACGCATAATCTGGCACGTAGAGAGGGAATCGTATGACGCAACATCACATCAAGCGCATCGCAGTTTGTACCGGAGGCGGGGACGCCCCCGGCCTCAACGCCGTGATCCGTTCGGTCGCAATTTCTGCCGCCAACCGAGGTTGGGAATGCTACGGAATTCGCGACGGATTCAACGGTATTTTGTTCCCCGAGCGATACGAAGACGGCGTGTTTCGCCTGACCCGCAAACACGTGCGCAACATTGGCCACCTGGGCGGCACCATGCTCGGGTCGACCAACAAGGGAAACCCGTTGCACTTCCCAATCCACATGCCCGACGGAACGACCAGGGAAATCGATCGATCGGACGAAATTCTCGAGTATTTTGCCAAGAAGGAAATCGATGCACTGGTATCGGTGGGCGGAGATGGCTCGCTGACGATTGCCAACGCGCTGCACAAAAAGGGTTTGAAGGTGGTGGGCGTTCCAAAGACCATTGACAACGACCTTGACAAGACCATGACCACCTTCGGCTTCGACACGGCAGTCGCCTTTGCGACGGAGTGTATCGACCGCCTGCACAGCACCGCAGACAGCCACCAACGCGTGATGGTGGTGGAGGTGATGGGCAGATACGCGGGCTGGATCGCGTTGCACTCGGGTATTGCTGGCAACGCGCATGCCATTCTTATGCCCGAAATCCCGTTTGACCTCGACCAAGTGGTAAACGTCATCCGCGAGCGCGACAACGACGGGCGTATGTACTCCGTGGTGGTCGCGGCCGAAGGGGCCATGCCCAAGGACGGGCATCTTGAGGTGGTGGCTCCAGCGGAGATTGGTCACGCTGAGCGCCTGGGTGGTATTGGTGATCGCATCGCCAAAGCACTCGAGGAGCGCACCGGCAAGGACACCCGCGTGGTAGTGCTGGGGCACCTGCTGCGGGGCGGCAGCCCAACCGCCTTTGACCGTCTGGCATCGATGCGTTTTGGTGCGGCGGCGGTGCGTGCACTTGACGCCGGTCTTTCCGGGGTGATGGTGGCACTGGCATTTCCGAACGTGGAATACATCGCACTGGAAGAGGTTGCGGGGCGCATGAAAGCGGTGCCACTGGACAGCGATACCGTGCAAACCGCACGGGACCTTGGGATTTGCCTGGGCGACTAGCGGCGTTGCGCTTTTCTTGATCTCTGTCAGTTGATGGGTTCCATAGTTCGTCACAATGGCGACACCTCAGAATTTGGAGAAAGATCAGCATGACTACTCTCTCAGCGGCAGAGCAAGAGCTCCGCGATGCAGCACGCGAATACCATCGCACCCCGACCCGCGGCAAGATTTCGGTAACCCCCACCAAGCCGCTGTCCAACCAGCGTGATTTGTCGCTGGCGTATTCGCCGGGCGTCGCATACCCCTGCCTTGATATTCAGGCCGATCCTTCGCTGGCGGCCGAGTACACCTCGCGCGGCAACCTGGTTGCAGTCATTACCAACGGCACCGCAGTGCTTGGCCTGGGCAATATCGGACCGCTTGCGGGCAAGCCTGTGATGGAAGGTAAAGGTTGCCTGTTCAAGAAATTCGCCGGCATCGATGTGTTTGACATTGAACTCGACGAGAACGACCCCGACAAACTGGTGGACATCATCGCCGCCATGGAGCCCACACTCGGTGGCGTCAACCTGGAAGACATCAAGGCGCCGGAGTGCTTCTACATTGAGCAAAAACTGCGCGATCGCATGAACATTCCAGTGTTCCACGACGACCAGCATGGCACCGCCATCATTTCGTCTGCTGCATTGCTCAATGCACTGGAACTCGTCAAGAAGCCCATTGAGAGCGTAAAGATTGCGGTGTCGGGTGCGGGTGCCGCCGCGATCGCATGCCTGGATGTGATGGTGGGTTTGGGTGTGAAGCGCGAGAACGTCTATGCCTGCGACTCCAAGGGGGTGATCTACCATGGGCGCCCGGGCGGATTTGACCAGTCCAAGGAGCGCTATGCGCAGAACACCGATGCGCGCGTGCTGGCCGACATCGTCAGGGACGCCGATGTGTTCCTGGGTTGCTCCACCGCCGGCGTACTGACGCAGGATATGGTCAAGTCCATGGCGCGCGAGCCGATCATTCTGGCGCTGGCCAACCCCGAACCGGAGATCCGTCCGGAACTAGCCAAGGCGGTGCGTCCGGACTGCATCATTGCCACGGGGCGTTCCGATTACCCGAATCAGGTGAACAACGTTTTGTGCTTTCCCTACATTTTCCGTGGTGCGCTGGATTGCGGTGCCACCAAAATCACCGAAGCCATGAAACTGGCCTGCGTGCGCCAGATTGCTGACCTGGCCAAGGCCGACATCAGTGAGGAAGTGGCGACGGCGTATGCCGGCAAGGAACTGGTATTTGGCAGCGACTACCTGATCCCAACGCCCTTTGATTCGCGCCTGATCTTGCGCATTGCCCCCGCGGTGGCAAAGGCGGCCGAAGAGTCCGGTGTGGCCACACGCCCGATTAAGGACTTTGATGCCTACTACCAGCAACTGTCGCGCTTTGTTTATCAGACCGGCATGTTCATGAGTCCGGTTTTCACGGCTGCCAAGGCCGTACGCAAGGAATCCAAGCGTGTGGCCTATGCCGAAGGCGAGGACGAGCGCGTCTTGCGTGCAGTGCAGGTCGCCGTCGATGACGGCCTGGCACATCCCATTTTGATCGGCCGCCCGGCGGTGATCGAGGCGCGTTTGGCCAAGGCCGGCTTGCGCATCCAGATCGGACGTGACGTGGAATGTTGCAACCCGGAAGACGACCCGCGTTTCCGCCAGTATTGGGAGACCTACCACAAGATCATGGGACGCCGAGGTGTGACCGTGGATGCGGCCAAGGCGGCGGTGCGACGCTCCAGCACCACCATTGGGAGCCTGATGGTCAAGTTGGGCGACGCTGATGCCATGATCTGCGGTATGTTGGGAAGCTTTGACGTGCACCTGCAGCACGTGCGTAACATCATCGGACTCAAGTCTGGTGTGCGCACGCTGGGTGCCATGAATGCGTTGATGCTGGAAAAGCACGCGCTTTTCATTGCAGACACTTACGTCAATGAAGATCCCAGCGCAGAGGAGTTGGCCAGCATTGCGCTGATGGCGGCGCAGGAACTGAACCGCTTTGGCATTCCGCCCAAGGTGGCGTTTTTGTCGCACTCCAACTTTGGCACATCGGACCGGCCGTCCGCTCGAAAGATGCGGCTGGCACGCGAGTTGTTCTCCAAATTGGCACCGGATGTCGAGTGCGACGGCGAATTGCAAGGCGACGCGGCGCTTTCAGAAAGTGTGCGCCGTGCTGCGCTGGCAGATACCACACTGACCGGTGAAGCAAACCTCTTGATTTGCCCCAATCTGGACTCGGCCAACATCTTGTTCAACGTCCTGAAGATGACCGCGGGTCACGGCGTGACGGTCGGCCCGGTGTTGCTGGGTGCGGCGGCCTCGGTGAACATCCTGACGCCGTCGGCCACGGTACGCCGTGTTGTCAATATGACGGCATTGGCAGTGGCCAACGCTTCGGCATTCAAGTAGTAAGAAAAGTGGCCCGGCAGTCGTTTTACACTCTAGGGTTTGCCCAGACCCTGTTTTCGAACTACTGCAAGGCCCCTGATGAGTGCATTTCTGGAAGAAACCGTATTAAGCGTACACCACTGGACTGACCGGCTGTTCAGCTTCACCACCACCCGTAATCAGGCCTTGCGCTTTTCCAACGGGCATTTCACCATGATCGGCCTGCGTCTGGAAACAGGCAAGCCGTTGCTGCGCGCTTACAGCATTGTCAGTGCCAATTACGAAGAACACCTGGAATTCTTCAGCATCAAGGTGCAAGACGGGCCGCTGACCTCGCGTCTGCAGCACATCAAGGTGGGTGACAAGATTGTGGTGGGCAAAAAGCCCACAGGCACGCTGCTGATCGATTACCTTTTGCCCGGCAAGAATCTGTACCTGATCGGCACCGGCACGGGTTTGGCGCCGTTTCTGTGCCTGATCCGGGATCCGGCCACCTACGAAAAGTACGAAAAAGTAATCCTTTTCCACGGCGTGCGTGAAGTCAAGGAACTGGCCTACGCCGAGTACATCAATGTGGACCTGCCAAATAACGAGTTCCTGGGCGAATATGTCAAGCCGCAACTGATTTACTACCCCAGCGTCACGCGTGAACCGTTCAAGAACCGAGGACGTGCCACGGACTTGCTCGCCAGTGGCAAACTGGAAGCGGACCTGGGCCTGTCCAGGCTCGACCCAGTGCGTGATCGCATCATGATTTGTGGCAGCCCGGCATTAAACAAGGACATGCGCGAGTTGCTGGATGCGCGTGGATTCATTGAAGGCAGCACCACATCGCCGGGCGACTACGTGGTAGAGCGTGCGTTCGTGGAGCAATAAGCATGGCCCAACAATACGACCTCTACGCCATTGGCAATGCCCTGGTGGACTCTGAATACCAAGTCAGCGACGGGCAGTTGCAGTCGATGGGTATTGCCAAGCGCCATATGACCCTAATTGATCCGCAGCGGCGCGCAGCGCTGCTCGCGGCGGTGGCGGGCATGCCCACCCGACGAACGGGTGGTGGCTCGGCTGCCAATACCGTGGTGGCGCTGGCGCAATTGGGTGGCAAGGGCTTTTACAGTTGCCGGGTCGCGGACGATGAACTCGGCGCTTTTTACCGCGATGACCTGATCGCTAACGGAGTGGCCACCAACCTGGGCCTGGGGCACGCACCGGCAGGGCAGACGGGGTGCTGCATGGTGATGATCACCCCGGATGCCGAGCGCAGCATGAGCACCTTTCTGGGCGCAACCTCCGAACTCGATGCCACGTCGCTGCATTTGGATGCCATCCGGCAATCCAGGGTTTACTACATGGAAGGGTATCTGGCCGCATCGCCGCCGGGGCTGGATGCAGCATTGCAAGGGCGTGCCGTCGCGAAAGGGGCCGGCGTGGCGCTGGCCGCTACGCTGAGCGACATGAGCATGATCAACTTCTGCCGCCCTGGTCTGGATGCAATGGTGGGCGATGGTCTGGACTACCTTTTCTGCAACGAAGAAGAATCTCAGACGTGGTGTGGAACACAGGATGTCACCTTGATCTGCCAGCAAATGAGCCAGTTGGCCAAGGTGGTGTGCCTGACGCGCAGCGCCAAGGGCTGCATCGTGCTCGAAGGAGGGCAGCAGACCACCGTCCCCTGCGCTGATGTCAAAGCGGTGGATACCAATGGCGCGGGCGACATGTTTGCGGGTGCCTTCCTGCACGCTGCAATCCAGGGCTATAGCCATGCCAAGGCAGCTTGGTTGGCCAACCAGGCGGCAGGCATGGTGGTGAGCCAGTACGGGAATCGCTTGGGCAGCACGGCGGTGAGCGAGTTGAACACGTTATTTATCCAGCATCGCACCTGATTCCGCAGCAAGCGCAGGGGTATTTGCGCTGCAGTTGACCACGCCACGGTAGGCACTGATACTTCGCGCCATGGCAACACTTACCGAAGAACAGGCGCGCTCCTACATGCACAAGCTGCTGGCGGCCATGCGCCAGGCCGGCGGTTCCGACTTGTTCATCGCCAACGATTTTCCACCGAGCATGAAGGCCAATGGCGTGATGCAGCCACTGTCCAGCCAAAAGCTTACCGGGGAACTCACACGCAACTTTGCCCACTCGCTCATGAACGAGCGCCAGCGCGAGGAGTTTGCCAAGGAGATGGAGTGCAACTTCGCCATCTCCCTTGCCGGGCTCTCGCGTTTTCGGGTGAACGTTTATGTGCAGCAGCAAAACGTGGCCATGGTGGTGCGCACCATCGCCTCCGAAATCCCCAACTTCGAAAAACTGAACCTTCC
>CAIPGC010000033.1 GCA_903864505.1 uncultured beta proteobacterium
GGTCTCGGTGTAGAACAGCTTGATCTTCCAGTCGTTGTAGCGCCCCAACTGGAGGCCGTAGAACTGGTCGTTCTGGCCGGCGCCGCCGCCGAAGGCCTGCACGAAGTTTGCGCTGCCGGGCTTGTCGCCCTCAAATTCAAAATAGTTCAGTGCCAGACCGTTGCTCAGGTCCTTGTACTTGCGAAACAGTGCGTTCTTCTCACCGGCCGTGCCACCGATCAAGCCCGCCTCCAGTTTGCCGGAGTATTCCCAACCGCTGGCACTCTTGGTGATGTCATCGGCCGGCCACTCATCGGGCAGGCCATACAACTGGCCGCTCGGCGAGCGACGCACGCTATCGGAGCCATCCGGGTCCAGTGGTCGGGGCACGCTGGCGCGACCCGGGGTGTTGAGCGCATTGCCCAGGGCTGTGTCGACGCCGACACCAGAGTCAGCCAGGGCGCTGCCTGCGCCCCATTGGGCAAGTGCAGCAGCAATGCAGGCAGCGAATAGTTTCATGCGGGGACGCGCGGTCATTGGATAACTCCCGGAATTCTTGATCTGAGCCATTTGCGGTACTTCCTTGTCAGGTCAGCGCTGGAAGCGGGCGCCGGAAGGGCTGTTGCTGCCGTGAATCGTCGAGTGGCAGTTCTGGCAGGAGCGACCTGTCATGCGCTTGTTGGGTGCGTTGCCCAGGGCTGCGCCGTTGAGATTGGTCGGCGAGACCGCAGAGCCGGTGTTGCCGGTGGTGTTGTTGCCCCAGAGCGCGTGACCCATGGTGCCGGTGGTGCTGTGGCAACCCGAGCACAGGAAGGGGCGCGGTTGAATCAGCAGCTTTTCGGCGTTGGAGCCATGCGGGCTGTGACAGTTCATGCAGTTCTCCCGCACCGGAGCGTGTTCCCACAGGAAGGGCCCGCGCTTCTCGGCGTGGCAGGTGTAGCAAAGCTCGTTGATGCTGTCGGCCTTGAGCAGGCGTTTGGCGCTGGAGCCGTGCGGGTTGTGGCAGTCTTCGCAGGTCATCTTGCCTTCAGGTACCGGCATGTGGGACTTCTTGCGGAACTCCGCGCGCTGTTGCTGGTGGCAGGTCTGACAGGTTTCCGTGATGCCAGCCTTCTTCATCAGGCCGTTGGCAGAGAAGCGCGCCATCGGGTTGTGGCAGTCGGAGCATGCCAGCTTGTTGGTGGAATGAATGGAACCCGGCCAATGCAGGCGCTGGCCACCCGAGTGGCAATTCAGGCACTGGGCGTTCTGCCGCTCGATCGGCGTATTCCATCCCTTGGAGAAGCCGATGATCTTGCTCTTGTCCTTGCTGTCTGCAACGTGCAGAGAGCCGTTGCCATGGCAGGCCTCGCACACCGCTTTTTCAGTGTCGTTGCGTGGATTTTCCCGGAACGCCTTGGCGTGCTGCGTGTGGCCAAACAGGGAATTCTCTGTGTCATGGCAATCGCTGCAGCGCTTTTCGCCAACCACTCTGGCGTTGGCCATGGGGTCTGCATCGGCCGCAGCCGCGTATCCAGGCAAAAGGCCCAGCAGCAGGGCCGCACCGGCGACCCGGCACAAGCGGAGAAAGGAGACTGTGTAATTTTGTACCATGCGTGAAACACCTCTTGCCACATCAAAGCCGTAAATGGCTGCATTGAAGGGACAGCGTAAGGTGCTGGACTGACAATGACCTTAAGTAATTTCCGGAACCTTAAGATCTGCTCAGCATTGGCAGGATTTGGGGGCTTTTCTTGGTGTTAACCCTAGCTGTTTTGGCGCTTGTCAGGGTAAGCACTGTGTTTCAATTTGGTGACAGTCAAACGCATTCGATCAATAACCATGAGACTTCTAATCGCTGAAGACGACGCCCTGCTGGGAGCCGGCCTGCGGGCCGCTCTGGGCAAGTGGGGTTTTACCGTGACCTGGGTGCGCCATGGCGGTGCCGCTCTTGACGTGCTGGAGTCGGAGCAGTTTCTGGCCATGGTGCTGGACATCGGCTTGCCCGACATGAGTGGTCTCGATGTATTGCGCAAGGTTCGTGCACAGGGCAACAAGTTGCCCATCCTGATCCTGACCGCGCGCGATACAACGCACGACAAGGTCACAAGTCTGGACTGCGGGGCTGACGACTACCTGGTCAAGACGACCGACATGGAGGAACTGGTGGCACGTTTGCGCGCATTGATCCGGCGTTCCGGTCGTGGCGGTGGCATGCTCACAGTCGGTCCGTTGAGTCTGGATCTGGATACCCGTGTGCTGAGCCTTCATGGTGAACCGGTCAACGTTTCCAAGCGCGAATTCGACGTGCTCAGAGTCTTGATGGAAGGCGCCGGGCGGGTCCTGACACGGGCCCAACTGGAGCAGTCGCTTTACGGCTGGAACCGCAGCGTTGACAGCAATGCGGTTGAGGTGCATATCCACAATCTGCGCAGCAAAATTGGCGCGAGCATTCTGAAAACTGTGCGCGGTGTTGGCTACACCATCGCCCGGGACGAGGCGTGAGGGCGCAGCCACGGCACTCGCTGAGTCGGCGCCTGTTGGTGGGTCTGGTGGTTGTCAGCTTTGCCTACTGGGCGGTCGTTGCCTGGCTCACCGTACGTGACAGTGTGGACGAAGTCTATGAGCTGTTTGACGTTCATCTGGCGCAAACGGCACTGGCTTTGCTGCGTGTGGTCGATCCGGATGAAACCGATCCGGTCATGATTCCCGAGCGCGGTCCGGCGCCGACCCTGGAGAGAATTCTCAACCAGTGGCCGCACCTTCCCGAGCGCCTGTCCCAGACCCGGGCCGGCAAGGCGAATCAGGGCGCCCCGGGCTCGGTCCCAGCGCCCGTCGTTACCGGCGCGATTCGGTCCATGCAACAGGAATATGAAAAGAATCTTCGCTACCAGGTCTGGAATGGTGAAGGTGTCTTGCTGTTGCGATCCGCCAATGCACCTGCCACACCGATGACACTGCAGGATGCTTATTCCGAGACCACC
>CAIPGC010000034.1 GCA_903864505.1 uncultured beta proteobacterium
ATAGGGTCGTTTGAGGTAGTGGTACCCGTAGGGCGGCTCGTAAATCTGGTAGGTGTAGGGTGTTTCGTCGTTGGAGTAGGAACTGGTCGGATCCAGATATTTGGGCGAGCGCTCGCGGAAAGGGACGAACAGGGTGTTGGTATTTTCAGAGCCGGCGGGATGCGGGTTGTTCGACACCTCGCCACACCCGGCCACCCACTGCAACACACCCAACAAAACACAGCAGCAAATGCGAGCCGGGCTGCAGCGCTGGATCGCATCGATCCTGCCAATAGATTTCATGTCAGGTCTTCCGTAACACCCACGCTGCCCACGCGCATTTCAATAACCGGGGCTCATTCAATCTTGAAAGCGAATTCCTGGGTAGCGAGTACCTCACCGGCGCCGGAGACACACTTGTACTGCATCATGGCTGCACGAACCGCGGCGTGGAAGACGCGCGGTCCGGAGAGGATAGAGACATCCTGCACCACCCCGTCCTTGATCGTTACCTGCGCCTTGACTACACCTTCCGTGCCATCCTGCAAGGCCTTGCGTGGCATCTCGGGCGGCACCTGGGTGGGGCAGGCCACCCGAATGTCCGAGCGGGTCGGGCCGGTATGCACCGGGGCAGGCGGTGGCGGTGGAGCAATTGCCACCGGAGCTGGAGGCGGTGTAGTCGAAGAGACGATGGAAACTGCCGAAGCCGACGTCGTTGTCGGCGCCACATCGGGCGGCGGCACAAAAGGCGGCGGCGGTGCCTCGTTCTTGGGCGTCTCGACAGGTTTGATCTCCTTGGGGGGAGGCGGCGGGGGAGGCGGCGGAATGATGACTTCCTGAATCACCACCGCTTCAAGCGACTTTTTGGTCGCCAGAAAAGCGTTCTTGGCGGTGCCCGACACAATGCCGTAGATGATGATGATGTGCAGCACAATGACGATGGCGATACCCTTGTAACGCCGCGAGGGGTCTTGAGGCTTATAGACCGGATGAAGCCCGAGCGTATTCATTGGACAAACTGCTCGCTTCCGATGACCGCCATCTTGGTCAGGCCTCTGCGCTTGGAGGTGGACAGTACGTTGGCAAAAACCGCATATTGCGAGGCCTTGTTGGGGCGAATATGCACTTCGGGCTGGGACTGCAACTGCCCCACAGCGCTCATCTTGTCCTCAAGCTCTTGTGCCGATACCGGCACACCCTGCCAGTAGACCACGCTGGCTTCGTCAATATCAATCTGAACTTTTTCAGGTTTGATGTTGTTGACCGGAGGGGTGCCCACGGGCATGTCCAGGTTCACGGCGTGCAACTGGATGGGAATGGTGATGATGAGCATCACCAGGAGCACCAGCATCACGTCGATCAGCGGCGTGGTGTTGATGTCCATCAGCACTTCGGGTTCGCCCGAGCTGCTGCCAGATCCTACGTTCATTGACATATTGCTTGTTCCTTGCAGTTCCAGGCGGGCTACTCAGCCGCCCAGGGGTGGAGGTTCGGTGATGAACGCCACTTTGACGATGCCGGCACGCTGGCAGGCGTAAAGGATCTTGCCTACGCCTTCATACCTTGCAGCCATGTCGCCTCGAATTTGAACTTCGGGCTGGGGCTCTGCCTTGGAGACTTTCTTGAGCTTGGTGACCAGCTCCTCGACGTTGTCGATCTTCCTGTCGTACCAGTAAACGTTGTTGGCCGTGTCGACCGAGATGATGACATTTTCGGGTTTCGTTTCACGCACCTCGACACGCTCCTTGGGCAGTACCACCGGGATGGAGGTAGTCACCACGGGGATCGTGATCAGGAAGATGATGAGCATCACCAGCATCACGTCCACCAAAGGCGTAGTGTTGATGGTCGAGATCACGGCATCGTCGTCGCCGTTTGCGTCGCCTACATTCATGGACATAGAGCTTTTCCTTCTGCGCAGTCTGCGCAATACGTTCAGCTCTTGGCCACAGTTCCCAGCAATACGGAGTGCACGTCGCTGCCAAAGCCGCGGATGTCGTCCATCACACCCTTGTTGCGGCTGACCAGGTAGTTGTAGGCCAGCACCGCTGGCACGGCCACGGCCAAACCGATGGCGGTCATGATGAGGGCTTCACCGACCGGGCCGGCAACCTTGTCAATGGAGGCCTGGCCGGAGATGCCGATGGCAGTCAGGGCGTGGTAGATGCCCCAGACCGTGCCAAAGAGTCCGACGAAGGGAGAGATGGAGCCCACAGTGGCAAGGAAGGACAGACCTCCTTGCATTTCACGGTTGACGCGATCCACGCTGCGCTGGATGCTCATGGAGATCCATTCGTTCAATGGAATGTGCCCCATGAGGCCGCTGTGCTTCTTGGTCGCTTCCAGGCCAGACGCCGCAATAAATTGGTAGGGACTGTCTTTGTCCAGCGCAGCCGTACCTTGCTGCACGGTTCCGGCAGCCCAGAATTTGTTGGCCGCCTCTTTGGCGTGTGAACTCATTTTGCGTTGCTCAAGCATTTTGACGGCAAGGATGTACCAACTGCCCATGCTCATGATGGCCAGGATCAGCAGAACGGTCTTGGCCACTACGTCCGATGTCGCCCACAGCGATGCGATGCCATAGGGGTTCTCGGCAGCCTTGGAGGCATCTGCCGCTGGTGTGGCTTTCGCGGGAGCTACTGCGGCAGGGGCCGCTTCAGAAGTAGCCGCTGGCGCCGTGGTCTGCGCCAGCGCTGGCGACGTCGCAATACCCAGCCCGGCAACAGCCAAGCCCATGGTCAACACCCAAGTGCTGGCAATCATTCTCAACTTCATCATCACAGTCCATCCTTATAAAGACTTACGCGCATGCTCCCCCAAACAATAGACGGGAGACAATGTTTGCCAGTAAGCAAATTTCGAACCAGCGATTGTAGTTTGCAACGGTGCGTCAAGGGTGTCAGTTCTTCACGGGAATCCTTAGAGTTTTCGCTATAAGGGTTTCCACCTACTTTCGGGTGGTCCGTAGAATCGTGACTCCGCAGCTACCCCGCAAGACTCCAGTTCCATGCAGCAACCCCTCCCGATTGAGCGATCTACCCGTCCCCTGCTCCAAGAATGGACCGCGTCCCACGGGCTGCCTCCGTTTGACCAGATTGCAGCGGAAGATTTCGAGCCCGCGTTTAGTGCCGCACTGGCGCAGCATCTGGATGAAATTGAGGCCATCGCACAGTGCACGAACGCGCCAAGCTTCGACAACACACTGGTGGCGTTTGACGCCAGCGGCCGACTGCTCAAACGCATCTCACTGCTGTTCCACAACCTGACCACCAGCGAAACGTCTCCCGCTCTGCAGGCCGTCGAATTGCGCATGTCGCCGCGGCTGGCCGCACACGACAACGCCCTCTATTTACACGCCGGACTCTTTGCCAAGATTGACACGCTGTACCGCCAGCGTGCGTTGCTGGCGCTCGATGCAGAGCAACTGCGCCTGCTCGAACGTGTGCACCTGGATTTTGTGCGCGCCGGTGCGCGCCTGAAAGACACGCAGCGCCTGCGCTACGGCGAAATCATGACCGAGCTGGCAGCCCTGCACACCCAGTTCTCGCAAAACCTGCTTGCCGAAGATGCGGGATACACCCTGGAGCTCAAAGACGAGGCGGATCTGGTTGGGCTGCCAGATTTCCTTCGCAGCGCAGCCCAGTCTGCAGCAGCCCAACGTGGCCTTGGCACCGACGCACACGCAGTGACGCTATCGCCCTCGCTGGCGGAGCCGTTTCTTACCTTTTCGGCTCGGCGCGATTTGCGTGAGAAGCTGTGGCGGGCCCGGGTTGCGCGCGGTGCTCATGACGGTGACCATGACAACCGCCCTGTCGCCACGCGCATCATGGCGTTGCGCCAGGAACAGGCAGCGTTGCATGGGTACGCAAACTACGCAGATTACGAACTGGCTGACCGCATGGCTGGAAAAGCTTCGGCCGTGCTGGAGTTGCTGCGCCAGGCCTGGGAACCGGCGAAGACTCACGCTGAAACTGACCGCCGGGCATTGACCGAAATGGCACGCACGTTGGGTGAGCCAATGCCCATAGCGGCCTGGGACTGGCGCTACCTGGCGCAAAAGGTGCGCGCCCAGCGCTTTGATCTCGATGATGCAGCGCTAAAGCCTTACTTCTCGCTGGACAACATGATTGCGGCCATGTTTGACTGCGCCGGTCGTCTGTTTGGACTGCAATTTGCAGAACTGCGTGGCATTGCTTTGCACCACGCGGATGCCCGCCTGTGGGAAGTGCGGGGCAGGGATGATGCTCTGGTGGGCTTGTTCATTGGTGACAACTTTGCCCGTCCGACCAAACGCAGTGGCGCATGGATGAGCGAGTTTCGCAGCCAGTCCGGCTATGGCGGCGCAACACTGCCGATCGTCATCAACAACAATAACTTCTCCAAAGCGCAGACCACGCTGCTGAGCTTTGAGGACGTGCGTACGCTGTTCCATGAGTTCGGCCACGGACTGCATGGACTGCTCTCCAAAGTGCGCTATGAACGCCTGGCGGGAACCAGTGTGCTGCGCGACTTTGTGGAACTGCCGTCGCAGTTGTTTGAGAACTGGGCCCTGGAGCCGCAGGTGCTGCAGCGCCACGCACTGCACTGCGAGACGCGTGAGCCCATTCCGGTCGAACTGGTGGAGAAGCTCAAACGCGCCAGACGATTCGACCAGGCTTGGGCCACCATCCAGTACACCGGCCCGGCCTTGATCGACATGGCGCTGCATGCCCTGCCTCGGGGTGAAGTGGTGGACATCGCCGCGTTCGAAGCCGAGCAATGCCGCATTCTGGGTGTGCCCGACGATATTGGCCTGCGTCATTGCCTTTCCCACTTCCAGCACCTTTTTAGCGGCCCCGGCTATGCAGCTGGGTACTATGTATACATGTGGGCCGAGGTCCTTGAGGCCGATGGCTATGAAGCATTCACCGAGGCCGGCGATCCGTTCGACCCCGACACCGCCCAGCGACTGCTGCGCACCATTTACAGCGCAGGAAACTCACAGGAACCCGCTGCAGCGTACCGCGCATTCCGTGGACGTGATCCGCTGGTGACTCCCATGCTGCGCAAGCGTGGCCTGCTTCCCCACTGAGATCAACACCCAGCATCGCCTCTGCCGAAAGCCCACACCATGTCTATCTGGAAAAGACCAGTTACTACCGAAACACTGACCACCCTGAGCGCCAATACAGCCTCCTCCCATCTGGGGATCGAGTTTTTGGAAGTAGGTGAAGACTTCATCTCGGCGCGCGTGCCTGTCGATGAGCGTACCCGACAGCCCTACGGCTTGCTGCACGGTGGCGTCAGCGTGGTATTGGCAGAAACGCTGGGTTCCTGCGGCGCGGCTTGTGCCAGCCCCGATGGCTGGTTGGCCGTAGGCCTGGACATCAACGCCAACCATCTGCGGGGTACTACCAGCGGATGGGTCACCGGCACTGCACGCGCGGTGCACATTGGCCGCACCACCCAGGTGTGGCAAATTGACCTGCGCAATGAGGCCAACGAACTTACCTGCGTGTCACGGCTGACGGTCGCCATGCTGGCACCCAAGGCCTGAAGGCAAGCGCGTTGCATGATTTCCATCGCCCGCACCAAGACACCGCCAGTCAGTGATGAGAGCGCCAAGGGTCAAATCCGGCAGGCCAATGAGGCGCTGATCCTGACCGCTGCCGAGCGGGTGTTTGCCGGGGCCGGATTTGGTGGCGCAACGATGGCCGCGATTGCCGAGAGTTCAGGCCTGCCCAAGGCCAATCTCCATTACTATTTCAGGGCCAAGCAGGATCTCTACCGTGCAGTGCTGGCACGTACGCTGCAGGACTGGTTGCTCCCGACCGAAGGCATCACGCCCGAGTCCGATCCGCGCACCGCGATCGAACGCTATATCCGCGACAAGATGGCGCTGTCACAGCGACGCACGCACGCATCCAAGGTATTTGCAAATGAGCTGTTGCACGGCGCACCGGTGGTGAAGGCGCTGCTCGCCACGGAACTGCGTGCACTGGTGCAGTCCAAGGCAGCGGTGATCGACGGCTGGATTGCCGCTGGCAAGATGGCCCCTGTGGACAGCGTCCACCTGTTTTTTACCATCTGGGCAGCAACCCAGACCTATGCCGACTTTGATGTACAGGTATGCGCCGTGCTTGCTCGCAACACCTTGGGCAAGCGTGACCATGCTCGGGCCACCGAACACGTGGTCTCGCTCATCCTGCGCGGCTGCGGGCTCTGAGCTGCAATTTCAGGGTTGCAGCAGGGTTTTCCCAGGACGCCCTGCAATACAGAGGGTGCTCTGTGCCGGCTCGGACCACGCCAGCAGTCTGCCACGCCGGAACACCTTGAGCCGGTTGGCACGCAGGCGCAGCGCTTCCACCGGATCGCGTGCCTGCAGCAGTACAAAATCGGCGTTGCAGCCCACCGCCAGACCGTAGCCAGGCAAACCCAATATCCGCGCCGGGTTGACCGTGATCGCATCAAAGCATTGGCGCATGGCTGCCTGGCTGGTCATCTGTGCCACGTGCAGCCCCATGTGCGCCACCTCCAGCATGTCGGCGCTGCCCAGGCTGTACCACGGATCCATCACGCAGTCGTGCCCAAAGGCCACATTCACGCCGGCCGCCATCAGCTCGGGCACGCGCGTCATGCCACGTCGCTTGGGGTAGGTGTCGTGCCGGCCCTGCAAGGTGATATTGATCAGCGGATTGGCTACCACATGCATCTGCGCCTCGGCCATCAGGGGCAGCAGCTTGCTGACGTAGTAGTTGTCCATGCTGTGCATGCTGGTGAGATGCGAGCCGGTGACGCGCCCTTGCAGCCCCAGGCGCCGCGTTTCGAAGGCCAGAGTTTCAACATGACGCGACATCGGATCATCCGACTCGTCACAGTGCATGTCGACCTGCAAGCCCCGCTCTGCGGCCACTTCGCACAGCAGTCGCACACTGCTCGCTCCGTCTGCCATGGTGCGCTCGAAGTGCGGAATGCCGCCGACCACATCCACGCCCATATCCAGCGCACGCGTGAGGTTGTCCATGTGCTGCTGTGGCCCCTGCGAGCCGCGCAACACCCCGTCTTGCGGAAATGCCACCAGTTGCAACTCGATGTAGGGGGCGACTTGCTTTTTGACTTCCAACAGTGCCTCCACCGCCATCAGCCGCGGATCACACACGTCGACGTGCGTGCGAATGGCCAGCAACCCCTTGGCCACCGCCCAGTCGCAGTAGGTTACTGCCCGGTCCATTAATGCTTCTTGTGTCAACAAGGGTTTGAGTTCGCCCCACAGCGCAATGCCTTCGAGCAGCGTGCCAGACTGGTTCACGCGCGGCAGACCGTAGCTCAGGGTGGCGTCCATGTGAAAGTGCGCGTCGACAAACGGCGGACTCAGCAACTGGCCCTGCGCATCCAGCACCTCCTGCGCCGGAGCGTGCAGACCTTCAGCCACCTCGACGATCTTGCCGTCGCGCACGGCAACGGACATGTTCTGGCGTCCGTCCGGCAACGTCGCGTTCACCACCAGTAAGTCCAGCATCAGCGCTCTCCCTTGCGATACGGTTTCATCAGTGCCTGCGGGTAGCTGGCTTTGCGCGCGACCAGGACCAGCGCCACGATCGACAACCCGTAGGGCAGCATCAGATACATCTGGTAGGGCAGTACCGCCGAGCCCGATTGTTGCAGCCGCAACTGCAAGGCATCAAAGAACGCAAACAGCAGCGCCCCCAGCAGCGCCTTGCCCGGCCGCCACGAGGCAAACACCACCAGCGCCACGCAGATCCAGCCGCGCCCGTTGACCATGTTGAAAAAGAAGGCGTTAAAGGCCGACAGCGTCAGGAACGATCCCGCCACGCCCATCAAGGCCGAGCCCGACACGATGGCCCCGGTACGCACCCATGCAACCGACACGCCCTGTCCTTCGGCCGCCTGCGGGTTTTCACCCACCATGCGCACCGCCAGCCCCACCGGTGTGCGGTACAGCGTGTACCCGATCAGCGGCACCAGCAGCAGTGCCAGCAAAGTCAGGGGGGTTTGCTGCGCCAGAATCGGCAGACCCAGCCAGTCCATTTCGGCAAACGGGGTGATCGTGGGTGGCGTCGAGACTTTGGGAAAGCTCACGCGGTAACCAAAGTAGCTCAGCGCAGTGGCAAGCAGCGTCAGGCCCAGGCCCGAGACGTGCTGTGACAGCGCCAGAGCCACCGTCAGGAAAGCGTGCAGCAGGCCCAGCACAGCACCGGTTGCCGCCGCCGCCAGCACACCCCACCACAGCGGTGCACCGGCATAGACCGCCAGCCAGCCGGTAAAGGCGCCGGCCACCATGATGCCCTCAATGCCCAGATTGAGCACGCCGGCGCGCTCGCACAGCAGCACACCCAGCGTGCCCAGAATCAGCGGGGTGGCAATGCGCAGCACCGCGACCCAGAACGCCTGGTTGGCCAGAATGTCGAGGAACTCGGTCATGGGGCATTCCCCAGGAGTGCGGTGTCTGCTGCGTGGCGCGTGGGGGTCATTTCAGTCTTACGCGGTACTGGGTGAGCAGTGTCGCCACCAACACCGAAATCAGCGATGCAGCCACGATAACGTCTGCGATGTAAGTGGGTACTCCCACCGCGCGGCTCATGCTGTCGGCGCCGACCAGCACGCCGGCCACAAAAATGCTGGTGGCTACCACGCCCAGCGGGTGCAGTGCGGCCAGCATGGCAATCACGATGCCGCTGTAGCCATAGCCCGGCGACATGTCGAGCGTAAGGTAGCTGGTGCGCCCAGCCACTTCAATCGCCCCGGCCAAACCGGCCAGTGCACCTGACAGCATGGCCACCAGCACCACAGTCCGTGTCACCG
>CAIPGC010000035.1 GCA_903864505.1 uncultured beta proteobacterium
CATTCGAACTGCTGGTCTGTCCGCCGACACTGCAGCAGCCAAACTGCATCATCTTTTGACACGCTCCAGGATGCTTGGACTGACAGGTATTGCCTTGAAAGACGACACCGGGGACCTGGCGGAGGACCGCCTGAGCGCCCTGTCACCGTCGAAGCCGCGCCGGCTGAGGCACGCCCATCGAGTGCGGATGTGTGCCTGATGAAGCTATGCCTGCACTGCATTCAGTGTGGCAAGTGCATCACGGTCCAGCCTTGGGACTGTGCTTCCGCCAGCAAGCGCTCATCAGGATTCACGGCCACCGGATGTCGCACCGCCTGCAGCAACGGTAAATCATTGATGGAATCGCTGTACGCCGTGCTGTCGAACTCGGTCAGGCTCCGACCTGCATGCGCCAACCACGCATGCAAGCGAGTGACCTTCCCCTCGCGCATGTTCAGGGTGCCCACCGTTCGTCCGGTAAAGCATTCCTGCTCCAATTGCGGTTCGGTGGCAATCAGGTGCTCGATGCCAAAGTGTCTGGCGGTGAGTTCAGTGATGAATCGGTTGGTCGCGGTGGTCATGAGCACCAGGTCACCGCAATTCTGATGCCGTTTGACAAGATCCACAGCCGCGCAGCCAATCCGCGGCAGGATCATTACGTGAAGAAACTCGAGGCGCAAAAGTTCCCATTCTTGTGGGGTCCGACCGGCCAGCGTTCCCACATAAAAATTTGCAAATTCGTCGACTCCGACCGTGCCGGCCTTGTACCTCTTCTCCAGATCGGCATTGCGCGCGGCGAAACTCTGTCGCTCCAGTATTCCACGCCCAATCAGGAAGTCACACCACAAAGTGTCACTGTCGCCGTCGAGCAGTGTGTGGTCCAAATCAAACAGGGTCAGCCTCATGCAGGTGCGGCCGATGTGATCCCCATATCCTGCAGTGCCAACGCCATGGCGTGTACCGCTTGTTCTATCTCGTCGGGGCCGATGGCACCAATGCAGCCAACGCGGAATGTTTCAATCTTGGTCAGTTTTCCGGGATAGAGAATGAAGCCACGCGAGCGTGCCGCGCTGTAAAACGTTTTGAAGTTGTAGCTGGAGTCGGCGGGTGCGTGGAACGTCACGATGATGGGTGCCTGAATGGCGGGATCGAGAAACGGTTTGAACCCGAGCTTTGCCATGCCGGCGATCAGCGTCTGGTAGTTGCTGGTGTAACGCGCCAAACGTGCGCTCTGACCACCTTCGCGTTCGAACTGCTCGATGGCTTCGTGCAAGGCCACCACGACGTGGGTCGGAGGAGTAAATCGCCACTGCGTAGTCTTCTCCATGTAGACATACTGATCATGCAGGTCCATCGCAAGTGACTGGCTTTGCCCAGCGCAACCATCGATGACGGCTTTGCGAATGAAGACAAACCCCATGCCAGGAACGCCCTCCAGGCACTTCCCGCTGGCGGCGATCAAGGCGTCAAAGCGGGTCTTGCGGGCATCGATCTCCAGGGCACCAAAGGAACTCATCGCATCTACAATGAGCCCCTTTCCGTGTGCGGCACACACATCGGCAACACCCTGCAGCGGGTTGAGCACACCAGCCCCGGTTTCGCAGTGGATCATGATGACATGTGTAATCGAGGGATCACTCCTGAGCCTTTGGTCGAGTACCAGCGGGTCCACCTGGGTGGCTTCGTCGAAGTCGAGAACCGTGCAGCGTCGACCCATCAAGGTTGTAAGCCGTGCGGCCCGCTTGCAATAGGCTCCGTTATCCATCACCAGTACATGTCCATCGCGTGGGACCAGGGTCGCTACGGCAGCTTCGACACTGAAGGTGCCGCTACCTTGCAGGGGAACCACGACATGGCTTTCATGGCCGTGAATGATCTCAAGCAAGCTCGCACGAACGCGCGCCGTTACCGCGTTGAAATCGGCATCCCAGGAACCCCAGTCGCGCAGCATGGCGAGTTTGGTGCGCAAGGTAGTGGTCAAGGGTCCGGGAGTGAGCAGTATTTTGTCTCTGTCCATCACAAAACCTCCAAATAAATAGTTCGAATTGATTGACGCATCATCCTCTCCAGGCCTGTGTGCTCCGGTTGGTCCACCAGGCCAGTGCCATGAACAGAAGAGTTGCCACCGTCGAAGACAGAGCAATCAACACAGCCATGGCTGCTGCGGCGCCCATCTCACCGGCTTCGTCGAGATTGAGAATCGCAATCGACGCAACCTTGGTCTCTGGGGAATACAGGAAAACTACAGCCGAGATGGTCGTCATCGCATTGATGAAAAAATAGCGGGCCATGTCAATCAGGGCAGGGGCACACACCGGCAGCGTTACCCGCCAGAATGTCTTGTAAAACGGAACTTTCAGCGAGGCACTCACCGCCTCGAACTCACTGTCGAGCGCTTTGAGTGCAGTCACCGCCGTCAGATGACCCGTGGTGTAGAAGTGCACGATGGTGCACAAGGTCAACAATGTCAGGCTGTGATACAAGAAACCCAACGGGTTGGTTGGCGCATTGAAAAAGAAGATATATCCCAGGCCCAACACGAGACCGGGCACTGCCATTGGCAACACAGCCAATAACCGGACCAGAGTGTGAAGCTTTTCGGCACCCTTGGTCTTTTCCAGCAAATATGCTCCCACGAACACCAGAACAGTTCCGAATAGTGCGGTTCCGGCCGCCATGGCGAGGCTATTGAAGAATGCAGACCCGACCTCGGCATCGAGCAGTCCCATCTGGTAGTGCCGCCAGCTTGGTGTCAGGTTGTAGGGCCAAAACGTTGCGAATGAGGCAAACATTGCCATGCCAAGCATCGCGAGCATGAGGCCTGCGATGACGCTGCAAAACAGCATCATGAGGCGGTCGTACACCGGAGAAGGTTTGGGCCTGTAGGGAATGGCGCGCGCCGTCAACATGGCGGTTTGGCGGCGGTTAACAAAATGATCGACACCAAAGGTCAGCACCGCGGGTGCCAGCAAGAGGATGGCTACGACAGCGCCTTTTGAAAAGTCCTGCTGTCCAATAACCAATTTGAAGACATCGGTGGCCAGCACATTGAAGTTCCCGCCAATCACCTTAGGAATGCCAAAGTCTGTCATAACCAGCGTGAAGGTGACCAACGTTGCCGAAATCAGCCCGTACCTCGCGCCTGGCAACGTAATGGTAAAAAACTTGCGCAGCACCGACGTTCCCATGGCATCGGCCGCCTCGTACAAGCGGGCGTCCGACATGCTCAGTGCGGTCACCAGGATCATCAGCGTGTGCGGAAATACCGCTAGGCATTCTGCAAGCACAATGCCAGGAGCCCCGTAGATCTGGTCGATTCCAAGTCCCTGCATCCAGCCCTTAAGCAGGCCCTGATTTCCAAACCAGTAAATCAGCGAGATGGCCGAGAGAAGCGACGGCGCGAGCAGGGGAATGAGTGTGATGCCGCGAAACAGTGGTTTCATCGGCATGCAGGAGCGCGTCAGTGCATAGGCAAAGGAAAACGCCAACGGCACAGCGATCCCTGTGACGACACAGGAAACCCACAGGCTGTTGAGCAAACTCCCGAGGAGGGCGGGTGTCTTCGCATACTCAATGAAGTTGTCAAACCATACAAACTGCCCTTCCTGGCCCTGCAGGGCTTGCAACAGAATTGACAGTAGCGGGGCGGCCAGAAAAGCCACCAGTACCAGTGCAATCAACGCGACGATGCCATGAGCTAGACGGTCGACCCAGTGTTGTTTGAGTCTGGCCACCCGCGTCATCGACGGCAAGGGAAGAACACCCGACATCAGAACACCTTGATGCGCTCAGGCAAAAGCTTAAGCGTGAGCGCGGAACCGTTGTGAAGCGACTGCTCCGACAGAAAGTTCAGCGACAGATAGACCATCAGCTTGTTACCGCCGAGCGCCGGCGATGTCACGTGAACGTGGCAATATGAACCGAGAAATTCGATCTTCTCTATGGTCGCTTCAAATACATGCGGATCGCCAGCAGCGATCGGCCGCGCCAATACGTCTTCCGGCCTGAGGTAAACCCGCACATCGCGATCCACACCTTCGCACGGGAGTGTCATGTTGCCAAAGCGCAGAGTCCCTCCGGTTACCCGTGCCGGCACGATATTCACCTTTCCAACGAAATCTGCCACGAACGGCGACGCTGGCTCGCGGTAAATATTCATGGGCGAACCAACCTGCTCGATGACGCCGTGGTTCATCACCACGATTCTGTCAGCGATGCTGAGGGCCTCTTCCTGGTCATGGGTCACCATGACCGTGGTTACACCGAGCTCTTGTTGCAAGGCACGAATCTCGTGCCTCAAGCGAATGCGCTCCAGCGCATCCAGCGCGGATAGCGGTTCATCAAGCAACAATAGCCCTGGTGATGTTGCCAATGCACGCGCAAGGGCGATGCGCTGCTGCTGCCCACCCGAAAGCTGTCCCGGGAACTTTGCATCAGTACCTGGAAGCCCGACCAGTTTTAGCAACTCTGTAACCCGCAACTTGATCTGGGTGCGTGGGCTTCGGCGATTGACGAGGCCATAGGCAACGTTGTCAGAAACGCTCAGGTTGGGGAAAAGTGCATAGCTCTGAAACACAATGCCATAGTCGCGCGAGGCAGGGGGCAGCAACGAGATGTCACGATCGGCCTGCATGAGTTTCCCTGAAGTCTGGACCTCCAGCCCGGCAATGATGCGCAACAGCGTAGTCTTGCCGCAGCCCGATGGTCCAAGAAAACACACAAACTCGCCTTTGTGGATGGCGAGGCTGATGTCTTGCAGTGCTGTAAAACTGCCGAAATCCTTGCGAATGTGGCGCAAGTCAAGGAATGGTGACTGACTCATGCGAAAAATTGCAAAGAGCCGCAAGTTTCATCTTGCGGCTCGCAGGGTTGGCGGATGGTCAGCGCTTCTCGGACTTGCCGTCGTAGCGGGTAGTCCATTCCTTAAGGATGCGTTCACGTTGTTCGGCGGCGTAGCCGAAGTCCAACTTCACGAGTCGTGCCTCGTAATCCTTGGGCACATTTGCCAAGGGAGTTGCGACACCGGGCTGGGCAGTGATGGCAAAATTCTTGCCGTACAGCAGCATTGCGTCTTTGCTCGATGCCCAATCGGCCAACTTCTTTGCGGCCTCAAGTTTCTTGGTTCCCTTGTGGATGGCAAAGGCTTCCAAATCCCAGCCCAGGCCTTCCTTGGGGAATATCAGATCAATGGGCGCACCCTTGGCTTTATTCGAATTGGCGCGGTACTCAAACGAGATGCCGAGCACAAATTCACCACTGCCTGCCATGTTGCAGGGCTTGGAGCCGGAATGGGTGTATTGCGCAATGTTTTCATGCAGTCCATCCATGTACTTCCAGCCACCACCCTTGCCCTCCTTGTCGCCAAACAAGGTAAGCCATGCGACCACGTCAAAGTACCCGGTACCGCTGGAGGCAGGGTTGGGCATCACGATCTGGCCCTTGTAGACGGGCTTTGTCAAATCCTGCCAAGTCTCGGGGGCAGGAATGTTCTTCTTCTTGGCCTCCACGGTATTGAAACAGATGGTTGCCCCCCAGACATCCATGCCGAACCAGGCTGGAGGCTGCTTTTTGTCGCGGTACTGACTCATGATCGCATCCAGGTTCAATGGAGCGTAGGGTATTAGCATCCCCTGTTTATCCATCAGGGCCAAACTGGTGGCGGCAACACCCATCACCGCGTCAGCTTGTGGATTGCCCTTCTCGGCCAGCAACTTTGCAGTGATGACACCCGTGGAATCGCGCACCCACTTGAGTTCTATGTCGGGATAAGACTTGTTGAAACCTTCCTGGTAGGCCTTGAGCTGGTCGGTTTCCAGTGCGGTATAGACCAGCAACTGGGTTTTCTGGGCTGATGCGGCGGCAGCAAACGCCAGCAGACCGGTTAGGAATAGAGTTTTGGACAATGTGGACAGACGCACGTGTAGCTCCTTCGAATGAAAAGTTGCAATCCTGAGACCGGAATATGTCAGGGTAATGACATGATGCGCGAGAACAGGTTGATTTGAACTCGACTCCGATAATTTGTCAATTGTGTTTTGCAAATTGTCAACAATGTGTTTTTGTGCTGTAATTAGCGCATGACTGGTGCGCTTCATCCCACAATTGCGCTGCTGCAGAGTAGTTCACTCACAAGTGTGGTGCAGCAGGAAATCGAGCGCGCCATTTTGGGTGGCGACTACGCACCGGGTGCCAAGTTGAACGAAGCCGTTCTGGCGGAGAAGCTTGGTGTGTCGCGCGGGCCCGTGCGCGAGGCGTTTCGCATGCTCGACGAGGCAGGTCTTGTGCGGACTGAAAAAAACCGCGGTGTTTTTGTGCGGGATATCCCCATCGACGAGGCGCTGGAGATCTTTGATCTTCGTGCGGCAATGGACGAATGGGTCGGCAGACGCCTAGCCACCTCCATCACTGAGCCACAACTCAAGGAGATCAAGGCCATGGTGGCCGACATGGAAAAAGCGGTGAGAGCCCAGGATGCGCACCAGTACCATGTGCTGAACCTGAAGTTTCACGACCGCATGGTGGAGATGTCGGGCAACCGCAAGCTCACCGACACCTACCGCAAGTTGATCAAGGAACTGTCGCTTTTTCGGCGTCAGAATCTGGCCGACAGCATTCTTATGCGAACATTTCTAAGCGAACACAAACAAATTGTGAAGGCGATAGCGTCAGGCGATGCGTCAGCTGCCGCACAAGCGATGTACGACCATGTGATGCAAAGTCGGCAACGCACCATCGAGAACGATAGCCGTCAGCAGGCCAACTCCCAATCGCCCGCCAAGAATGCCGGATGAGTACCGAACACAGGCCGGACCCCCCGGCCCAAAGTGAAGGCGACGTTAACCAGTCACCGCGCAGGCATGAGTGGCAAGAATACCACCTCGATAGCAACACGCGCACTTTGTTGGCGCGCGATAGCGCAGCATTCCTGCATCAGTCAGTATCTACGCCCTGCCTTAGTGCGATCGCCAAGGCAGAGGGCATTTGGATAGAGGACGCAACGGGGCGAAGGTACATGGACTTTCATGGCAACAACGTGCATCACGTTGGGTATGCCCACCCAGATGTCATCAGTGCCATCAAGCGCCAACTCGATACGCTGACTTTTGCGCCACGTCGCTTTGCCACCGATCGCGCGGTTGAGTTGGCGGAGCAACTGGGCGCACGCTTCAAGAGCCTGACTGGACATGATGGAAAGGTGTTGTTCACCACCGGTGGATCAGATGCGGTGGAGGTGGCGATCAAACTGGCACGTGTGGCAACCGGTCGTTTCAAGACGTTGAGTTTCTGGGATTCGTTTCACGGTGCAGGCTTCGGGGCATCGAGTGTCGGAGGTGAGTCGCTGTTTCGCAACGGGCGCGCCGTCGGACCCTTGTTGCCCGGTACCGAGCATGTTGCTCCATTTGGTTGCTATCGCTGCCCCTACGGTCACGCTGTTGACGCAAACTGTCAGCCTGATATTGGGCGTTGCCGGCTCGCGTGTGCGAGCATGGTTCGCTACGTACTCGAGCGCGAAGGCGACATTGCGGCAGTGATCGCTGAGCCAGCACGGGCGGTACCATTTGTACCGCCACCGGGGTATTGGAAGGCGGTTCGCGATGCCTGCAATTCCTTTGGAACCCTGCTGATCTTTGACGAGATCCCCACCGGCCTGGGTAAGACCGGGCGGTTCTTTGCGGCAGAGCACGATGCTGCGTCCCCGGACATTGTGGTGCTTGGCAAGGCACTTGGCGGCGGCATCCTGCCGATTGCCTGTTGTATTGCGCGCGCAGATCTGGACGTGGCGGGCAATTTTGCGCTTGGGCATTACACCCACGAGAAGAACCCCGTTACCGCAGCAGCGGCGTTGGCAACCCTGGAAATTATCGAGCGCGAGCAACTGGTGGAGAACGCTGCACGGGTGGGTATCTACGCATTGGAGCGTCTGCAGGAAATGAAGTTCAAGCACCGACTGGTCGGCGATGTCAGAGGCCGCGGTCTGCTGCTCGGGCTGGATCTGGTCACAGATCGCAGCACCAAACACCCTGCAAATGATGCAGCCGAACAGGTTTTGTACGCCGCCCTTTCGCGTGGCCTGTCCTTCAAAACTACGATGGGAAACGTACTGACGCTAACTCCACCATTGATTACGACACGTATTCAGATGGGCCAGGCGCTCGACATTCTGGACGAATGCCTATCTGAAGTCAGCTCTCTGAACTGACCTCGGTTACTCGAATCTACGGGTTTTCGCCGCTGGCCAGACGCTGATTGATATCGGCAATCACGGCCGGCAGATCACGCAGATCGTCAATGACGTAATGGGCTCCGCTCTCCAGAATGAGCTTTTCCTTGGACAGAGCTTCTTTCGCGGCGAGTTCACCGCTACTCATCTTCTTGACGGCATCCCAGCTGTCTGCGACGTAATTGCTCCACTTGGAAACGCCGACGCGCCAGCACAGTGGTGCGCCCTCGCCCGCACCGGACACGGTGTCGTCCACCTTGACGGTGCGGCGCATCGCATTGTGCAGGTTGTAGACACCCATGCGTTCAAGGTTCTTGATCACCATGTAGGGAGTGGGACGCGGCATTTCCACCTCGTCTCCAGCGCAGGCTGTATCAGGGATAAAACCTTGGCTCGCAGCACCAGCGAGCAGCAAGTCGAGCATGTCGCGCGTGAATCCGGTCGTGACACCGAGCTTGATACCCTGGCGCTGCAGATCCTTTACTACGTCGGCGACACCCGGCAACAGGTCGTGGTAGCTGCCGGCACGCAGCAGCGCGAGCTGTGTTGGAACAAAGTCGGCGAACATGGCATCGATGTCCGACTGGTTGGGTGCCCGACCAAACTTGGCGGTGAAGCGCTCGCGCACTGTCGTGATCTCGGTGATGGCTTTGATGTGCAGATCCTTTCGCAAGCCCATCGGCTCGCGCGCCTCCGGCATGGAAATCTCCAGGCCATACTTCTTGAAAACCTCGACAAACACGATGGCTGGCGCGTCCACATAGCGGTCCATCGTCGTTCCAGAGCAGTCCAGCATCACGTAACCGACGCTGCGCTCGGTGTTTTCCTGGTCAAACTTCTTCTGTTGGTTGGCGGCGTGCCTGATGTCCTCAGGAACACGCCCGGCGGACGAAAGTCGCAAAATAACCGAGTCTGTCATTTTCCTTCTCCTGTGATGATGCCCGGGTTGCTCCGAATACCGGGTCGCTGAACAATCAATCTGATCGCCAAAATGTATTTCAATGGCGGACAATTGTCAATAGTATCCGATAAATTGTTAACAATTTGCAAATCTATGGCTAACATGAAATAATCGGCCTTCACATTGGCGACGGGGCGATTCAAGGGAATCCATTGAAGAGAAGTAACTGCAAAGAAGAGGTGACACCGACATGACACTGAGCTGGCCGGTGGTGGTGGCGGTGATGCTTGGAGCGCTTTTGCACGCGGGCTGGAATGCGCTGGTCAAGTCGAGTCAAGACAAAGACCTGGATATGGCAGTCATTCATCTGATCGGTTCGTTTCTCGCGATTCCGATTGTGGTTATTGTGGGTTGGCCTGTGGCGGCGGCCTGGCCATTCATTGGAGCGTCGGTAATCATCCACATCGGGTATTACCTCGCCTTGACTGGTGCCTATCGCCATGGTGAGCTTGGGCTAACCTACCCCTTGATGCGCGGCGTAGCGCCGCTGCTGGTGGCGCTATCGGCCACATTCACCCTGGGGGAGTCACTTTCGGTGCTGGCGTGGGTCGGCATACTTGGCATCAGTGGCGGCGTCCTGGTGATTGGACTGCACGCGCACGCACTCAAGG
>CAIPGC010000036.1 GCA_903864505.1 uncultured beta proteobacterium
AGGCGATCAAAAGCGGCATCACGGTTGCGCTCGGTACGAGAACTGCAAGCGTCGGTCACCACCCACACATCAAACTCGTCCTCCAGCAAGTCCAGCGCAGTTTGCAACAAGCAGACATGGGCCTCGCAACCAGCCAACACCGCGGTGGCGCGTTCGGCACCAGCGGAGGATTTTTGCAAATGCTTGGGCAGACTCCTTGCGTTGCCCTGCACGGGCCTGGAAGGCGGCCGCAACCACTCACCCAACCCCTCCTCCACCGCGCTGAACTGCATTTTGGACAGCACTCGTGCGCCTGTACCCGAAGCTGCATCACGCAGTTCTGGTGCGCTCTCTCCCAATTTTGACGGGTTTTGCTCCGTCAGAAAAACCGGCACCTGCAACAAGGCGGCCATGCGGACCAACCGAACGGCGTTGGCCACCACCGCCGGTGCATCTAACATGGCAACCATCAAGCGGGTCTGGAAATCGACCAGAACCAGTTGGGATTCATTCACGTCTAGCAGCATGATCAGCTTTCTTGAAACATGGGGGACAGCATAACCAAATCGGATGCCACTCCACCAAGTAATTGGTTTAAGAATTTAATCATCAATAAAATCAATATGTTACATGATAATATTCATGTGCTTTATTACTTCAAATCACAGCAATATTTCGGTTATGCTCCACCGATGCGAATTTTGATGTTCCTCCTCTCCTTGGTACTGGCTGGCGCGGCGTACGCAAACCCGCCCGAATCGGACGATGCCATGGTCGGTCTTCTGTCGGAACGGGGTCTGCTGGCAAGGATCAGTGATGTCGGCATTGAGGTAGGTGCCAAAGCATCGGACCTGGTCATCAACGCGATGGGTTTCCTGGGGGTTCCTTACCGCCGAGGCGGTAGCAGCATCGACACCGGTTTTGACTGCAGTGGTTTTGTGCGCGCCATCTACGAACAAACGGCCGGTCTGCTGCTTCCCAGAAATGCCGCACAACAGGCGGCAACCACCCAGAAGATTGAACGCTCCGACCTTCAGCCAGGAGACCTGGTGTTCTTCAACACCATGCGACGCGCCTTTAGCCACGTGGGCATTTACGTAGGCGAAGGCAAATTCATCCACGCACCCAGATCCGGCGCAGAAGTACGGGTCGAGGACATGGGCGTTGCCTACTGGGCACGCCGGTTCGACGGTGCCCGCCGGGTCCCGGTGGAAAACGCCCCGGTGCTGGCCAACTGAGCTGCGCTGTCGCCAACAGCCGCGCAGCGCTTTTGGAGCTTACTTTCGTGCCGGTGGCAGATCGGTACAACTTCCATGCGCAAGCTCCGCCGCCATGTCAATGCTTGCACCCAGCGTGAGATGGGCATGGATGGCGCGTGCGCCGGTGCGGCCGGCGCTACCGAACCAGATGCTATTGAAACAGGAGCTGCCTGCGCTTGTGCGGCGGGCTCCACCGGCATATTTGGCAATGAGGCGGAGGGGGCGACTGGTACGGTCAGAGTTGCCAACGCTGCAGTGCCCGATGTCACTGCAGCGCCCTCACCAGTATCACCACCCGCGACCCTGTTTGAACTTGATGAGGAGGTCATCGCCTTGGTGTCTACGGGCTGTCCACACGTTAGTGGCAAGCCCAGGTCTTTCACTGCGCCAGTCAGCGCAGATTGCGCTCGATGATGCTGGCCAGTCCATCTTTGCTGAATGGTTTGGTCAGAAAATCTGTCATTCCTGCCTCCATGCAAGCGTCGCGGTCGGACTGCATGGCGTTGGCAGTGAGCGCAATGATGGGCGTGTGTTGATTGGGGCCCGTGTCGGACCGGATCATGCGGGCGGCATCAAACCCGTTCATCACAGGCATTTGAACATCCATGAAGATCATGGCGTAGCGCTTTGATCGTGCAGCGTCGACTCCCTGCAACCCATTTTCTGCCACATCGACCAGGAAACCGGTTCGCGTCAGCAATGCCAACGCAAGCTTTTGGTTGATCGGGTGATCTTCCACGAGCAAGACCTGGAGCGCGGTCGGCGGCACGATAGCGCTGTGGGCCGGTTCCTTGGCTACCTCCCGTGCCTGTGGGCTGGTTTCAATCGTGGCCCTTTGCAAGGGAAGTTCAAAGAAGAAAAGGCTTCCCTGGCCGGCAATGCTCTGCACCCCGATGCTGCCTCCCATTCCTTCAACCAGTTTCTTGCAGATCGAAAGGCCCAGGCCAGTACCTCCATAGCGGCGCGATGCGGATGCATCGACCTGAACGAAGTTGCTGAACAATTTTTTCAGATCGTCGTCAGCGATTCCCACGCCGGAATCCTTGACTTCAAAGCGCAGGCAGTCCCTCATGTCCGTCACCGAGAGACGCACCTCACCTTGGTCGGTGAATTTCACGGCGTTGCCAATCAGGTTGAGCAACACCTGACGGATTCGAAGGCTGTCTCCCACGTAGAGGTTGGTGGCGTCGGGTATGTCCACCAGCAGCGCGATTCCTTTTTCCTGCGTCTTGATGCGAACTGCCGTGAGTACGGAGTTGATCACGTCCGACAAGGCAAATGCCTGGGACTCAAACACCATGAAGCCAGCTTCGATTTTGGAGATATCCAGAATGTCGTTGATCAGCACCAGCAGCGCTTCACCGGAGGTTGCGATGTCCCATACATAGGCACGTTGCTCGGGCTGCAATTCACTTTCAAGGAGCAAGTGGGACAAGCCGATCACCCCGTTCATGGGGGTACGAATCTCGTGGCTCATATTGGCCAGAAACTGGTTCTTGGACAAGTTGGCGGCGACTGCTTCGTCCTTGGCTGCAACCAAGGCCTGTTCTGCTTCTTCCTTGGCGCGGATCTGCTCTTCCAGCTGGTTTGCTCGTAAGAACTCTGTGTAGGAGAACGCATCGATGAGCAGTTTGGCGACGGCCAAAAACTGAACCAGATAGATCGGAATGAAGATCACCGCGATCTCCAAATCGAAATTTCCTCCACTGGAAAATTCGACCGCGTTAGCGACCTGCTCCGACAGGTTCGGGACATGTCGTATGACACCGAATAGCAACTGTACGAACAAGGCGATTCGCATGCCCCTCAAGGGGACCGGTGTTTTCTGCCGGTCAATGAGGGCGACCTCAACGATGGCCCATACCGATAGCGTCCACTGCAGCAGAGCAATCAGGAAATACTGTGGTGCGTAAAGCCGGTTGAGTACCAGGACTTCAAAGGTGCAGTTGATGAGAAAGACCAACGCCGACAACAACCCGGCGGTGCGCAATGCGGCCACTTCCGGCGTTTCGGTGCGCGTTCTGGCGCTGATGAGACTAATGGCCATAGAGTTTGTCTTGCCATTCCCGTAGGCATCCAGGGTGTACCTTGTCGCATTGTTCGCCCCAATCGGGTAGAACCTTTTCCTTCAGTATTTTTTCCATGAACGTCAGGTCGCTGGGCAGGGGTTGGTTGGATTCGATCCGGTATGCATGGCCGTGCTTGCAAGGTCCGCCGGTGTTGCAACTGGTTGCGTCAATCTGGATGTCGAGCGCGAATTTCCAAAGATCAGCGATGTACTGATCAAACGTGGTTTTCAGAATGCTTTGTTCTTTTGCCGAAAGTGCGTTCCATTTCTTAAGCGAAATCGCGTAGCCGTTGAGGCCGAATTGGATTGCCAACGGGTAGTTGTACTTCGCAACTTCTGGCCAACCCGCAGAATTGGCCGATGCAGCGCTGCTAACTGCGCAGTCGACCAGTCCAACGGCTAACGCATTTTTGGTGTCATCGAAGCCAATGACGGCGGGCGATCCCTGAAGGGCTGAGATGAAAACGGCGATCGCTCGGCTGCCAACCCGCACTCTTAAGCCTTTGATATCCTCCAGCCGACGGACGGGTTTTCTGCAAAAAAACTCCTGGGGTCCGAATGTCCAAACCCCCAGCAGCTTGGCATGAAATCGCTCTTGCAGGTAGTGATCGACCGTGCCGGAGTAGGCCGCAACTACTTTCTTCGCATCGCTGTAGTTTGTGCTCATTCCTACCAGGTCCAGGCCCATGAGGCCGGGTTCTGCATCGACGTTCTGCAAAAGACGCAAGGACACCAAATCAAAAAGCCCTTCGTTGAGCATCTGCAACTGGTGCGTGTCTTTGAAACCTACGGACTCCAGGGGTTTGTATTTGACGGCGAACGGAATACCCGTTTGCGCCTTGAGTCCCGTAAAGAACGGTTCCTCCTTCTGCTTTTGCAAAAGCCCGGTGGAGGAAGGTTGACCAATTACCACCAGGGGAATTTCATTGAAACTTCGCCACGAATATATGAAGGTGACTGCGATGGCCACCATCAAGAGGAACCTTCTCACGATTCGCCGTGCTCTTTATGCATGCAAGAATTCTCTCACGGATGACATTGATGAAGGGGCTCACCGACTACGCGACAGCAAAAAAGCCCAAACTGTTGCCAGTTCGGGCTTTCTGTATTCGGGTCTCAGGTAGGCTTACTTGCGCGCCGGCGGCACATCCGTGCAACTGCCATGCGCCACCTCAGCCGCCATGCCGATCGATTCACCCAGCGTCGGGTGGGCGTGGATGGTCTTGCCGATGTCGATGGCGTCTGCGCCCATCTCGATGGCCAATACGATCTCGCCAATCATGTCGCCCGCGTGGGTGCCGACCATGCCGCCGCCCAGGATCTTGCCCCCGCTTGCAGCATGGCCGTGTGCCTCAGGGGAATCGTCAAACAGCAGCTTGGTGACACCTTCGTCGCGACCGTTGGCAATGGCGCGGCCCGATGCATTCCACGGAAACAGGCCCTTCTTGACCTTGATGCCCTGCGCCTTGGCCTGGTCTTCGGTGAGGCCCACCCAGGCTACCTCAGGGTCGGTGTAGGCGACGCTGGGGATGACGCGGGCATTGAAGGCTGCCGCGGCCAGTTCCTTGTTACCCAGCAGTTCACCGGCAATCACCTCGGCTGCCACATGCGCCTCGTGCACCGCCTTGTGCGCCAGCATGGGCTGGCCGACGATGTCGCCGATGGCGAAGATGTGCGGAACATTGGTTCGCATCTGAATGTCGACGTTGATGAAG
>CAIPGC010000037.1 GCA_903864505.1 uncultured beta proteobacterium
CCAGACACTTCTCCATGTTGCAGACACACCTGAAGAGTCTGGGCTACGAATACGGGCACTTTACAGCCCATGAAGGCCTGTGGAACATGTGCACCGCCACCCAACACAGCGTTGCCGCAAGAATGGCCCTGGTGCCGCGCACCCTGGAAGCGCGAGGACTGGATGCAACTCCCATCATTCAAGCCAAATTGCGAAAAGTGGGCACCACTTGCGCTCTGGAATGCGTCGACCTGCTCGACGTCATACTCGAAGACGAAGTGGGTCACGTGGCGATTGGCAATCACTGGTACCACTGGTTGTGCAAACGCGACCGTCTGGACCCGGTGCTTTTCTATGCGGAAGTAGCCGCCTTACACGGAGCACCCATAGCCAAGCCCCCATTCAACCTTGCTGCGCGACGTGCGGCGGGTTTTTCGGAGGCGGAGATTCAGACAATGCTGTCGTCAACCTGACAAATGCATGGGATTTGAGGCCCACGGTGATGGTTTGAGTAGCACCACCTAAACTGGCGACCGGTCAGCGGCAATTTCAACGAGAATACGACTCCGCAAGAACCCCAAAACTGTTATATTGCACTGCAACAATTTTGAAAGCGATTCATGCTGTACAAACTCTATGAAACCCAGCGCTCCATGATGGAGCCCTTTTCGGACATGGCCCATGCGGCGTCCAAGGCGTATGGCAATCCCTTGTCCATCATCGGCCAGAATCCCTTTGCGCAACGCATCTCTGCCGGATACGATCTGTTGCACCGTCTTGGCAAAGACTACGAAAAACCTGAATTTGGCCTGCGCACCATTGAAGTCGATGGAGTTGATGTTGCCCTGCATGAGCGGGTCGAGATCAACAAGCCATTTTGCGAGCTGCGGCGGTTCAAACGATTTTCTGACGATGTGCATACGTTGGACAAGATCAAGCACCAACCAGCGGTGCTGATCGTCGCCCCCCTCTCCGGACATTACGCAACCCTGCTGCGCGACACTGTCAAAACCATGCTGGGCGACCACAAGGTCTATATTACCGACTGGAAGAACGCACGCCTGATTCCGCTCTCCGAAGGTGAATTTCATCTGGACGACTATGTGAACTATGTGCAGGAGTTCATCCGCCACTTGCAGAATATTTATGGCAATTGCCACGTCATGAGCGTGTGCCAACCCACCGTTCCTGTGCTCGCAGCGGTATCCCTGATGGCCAGTCGCGGCGAGAAGACACCGCTATCCATGACCATGATGGGGGGACCCATCGATGCGCGCAAGTCACCGACGGCGGTCAACAACCTGGCCATGAACAAGAGCCATAGCTGGTTTGAGAACAATGTCATATACCGCGTGCCGACCAGTTTCCCGGGTTCGGGGCGACGGGTTTACCCCGGTTTTCTGCAGCACACTGGCTTTGTGGCAATGAACCCCAGCAACCACGCCAAGAGCCACTACGACTATTTCAAGGATTTGATAAAGGGGGACGACGCCAACACCGAGGCCCACCGCAAGTTCTATGACGAGTACAACGCGGTGCTCGATATGGACGCCGACTACTACCTGGAAACGATTCGCGTCGTATTTCAGGATTTTGCGCTGGTGAGTGGCACTTGGGAAGTGAAGGATCCAAAAGGCAAATTGGAGTTGGTCAAGCCGCAGGACATCAAAACCACAGCGTTGATGTCGGTTGAAGGCGAACTCGATGATATTTCTGGCTCAGGCCAAACCCGTGCCGTCCACGACATTTGCAGCGGCGTGCCCAGTGATCGGCAAACCCACTTTGAGGTCCAGGGGGCTGGGCACTATGGCATCTTCTCCGGGCGGCGCTGGCGTGAGCATGTCTACCCAAAGGTTAAGGCCTTCATCCTGGCGAACAACACGATCGAAGGAGCCAATGCCGCCGCCAAGCCGGATCTGCTTTCTGCGGTCAAAAAGTCGGCACCAAAAACGGCTAAAGTCCCCGTAAAACAAGCGCGAGCAGCTACAAAAAAGGTAGCGCCTAGACGCAGCACCAGTAGCAAGTGAAAGCCGGCGCGTCCACGGGCACCTCGCTGGTGTCACACATACTGGACGCGCTGCCGCAAACACAGTGCACACGCTGCGGCTATGCAGATTGCGCAGGCTATGCCCGCGCGCTGGCACAGGGCGATGCCGAGTTGAACCTGTGCCCCCCCGGGGGAAGCGAGGGCATCGCACGCTTGGCCGAGATAACCGGGCGGGCTTTCAAACCACTCAACGCGGAATACGGCGCAGAAGCGCCGAGATGTGTTGCATTTATAGATGAGGACTGGTGCATCGGGTGTACGCTGTGCATAGCGGTCTGTCCAACCGACGCCATAGTCGGCAGCAACAAGCGCATGCACACTGTCATCGAACCCTATTGCACTGGTTGCGAGTTGTGCTTGCCGGTGTGTCCGGTCGATTGCATCATCCTGGAAAACGCAACTGGAACCGCCACCGGTTGGGCTGCATGGTCCCAAGCCGCCGCGACTACGGCTCGAAGTCGCTATACTTTTGCAAGCACGCGACGCAATAGGGACGAGGCAGAACGCCTGGATCGGCTTGAAAAAAAAGCGATGGAAAAACTCTCGGACCTGCCTGCGCATTCTCAGCACAGCGACCCCGCACCATTAGTGAAAGAACGCGCCGTGATTGAAGCGGCACTCCAACGCGCCCGCCTCAAGCGAATGAGTCCCGCATCACGCTAAGCAGTGGCGCTGCCACCGCCTAACGTCGCTCTACCCTAGAGCGTCGTTTACCTGATCGTGAAATTCGGCCAAACTGACCGCATTGCCAATCTCGCGTGGCATGGCATCGCGCACCGAGAAGACGCCCAGTATCTTGGCGTGCGGCCCTAAGATGGGAAGATGCCTGAAGCCCCGTTCGATCATGATCAGCACTGCATCGGACACCAGCGTCTCTGGCGCAATACAGTACGGGTTGCGGGTCATGATGTCCGCAACCGTGGTCTTC
>CAIPGC010000038.1 GCA_903864505.1 uncultured beta proteobacterium
CCCACCGCTTCAAAGAGCGTTTGAGTGGACTCAGGCGTGTACAAGTCGGCCTGCCCCTGCAGGTTGGGCGTGCCCCGTGCCGGGTCACGACCGAAAATGCGAAACATCTCGGGTGACCAGGTTACGACGTTGGTATCCACCTCCCATTCGAAACTGGCCAGATGTGCCATATTTTCGGTTCGCTCCAGCATGGTCTTTTGGCGCTGCAAGGCTTCTTCGGCCCGGTAGCGTTCGGTGACATCACTGAACACCAGCACCACCCCCACGATGGCATCTGCTGCGCTGCGAATGGGCGCGGCACTATCTGCAATCTGATATTCGTGCCCGTCCCGCGCCAGCAGCGCGGTGTGGTTGGCCAGTCCCACCACCGCACCACGTTCCATCACCAGTTGCACCGGGTTGACCGAGGGCAGGCGGGTCTGGGCGTTGATGATGCGAAATACCTCGGTCAGTGGCTGGCCCGTCGCCTCGTCCATCGACCAAGCCGTCAGCCGCTCGGCTGCCGGGTTCATGCCCGTGATGCGACCGGCTGTGTCGGTGGCGATGACGGCATCGCCGATCGAGTTCAGTGTGATGGTGAGGTTTTGTTCGCTGTCACGCAATGCCCCCTCGCGCTCGTTCCAGGTCTGGACAAGGCGATTGAAGGCACCGACGAGATGGCCGATTTCGTCCTGACTGGAGACCGGTAGCGGTTGCGGAATCTGGTTCTTGCTGGACAGGGCAACCATGGCATTGGCGGTACCGATCAGCGGTTCGAGCTGGCGTTTGAGCATCCACCAGATCAGCAAGCCGCCCAACAGCGTCAGGCCCAGCGCGGCCAGCAGCATGCGCCGTTGCACGTCGTAAATCGGTGCAAAGGCATCGGCGGCGGGCAGGACGACACCCATGAACCAGCCCGCCACCGGAATGCCCTTGGCCGAAGTCAGCTCTTCCACGCCGCGTGAATTGACCGAAATTCCATAGCCTTCATAGCCCTGCATGTAGCGGTCCAGCATCTGGTTCACACCTGCGGGAGGCAGTGACTGCATGATGCGACTCTTGTCGGTGGCGGTGATGATGAGACGCTCCTTCGTCGCGTTCAGCAGGTAGCCGCCGCCCTCACCGTAGCTGTTCCGGGTGATTTGGTCCAGAAAATTGGGCTGGCCCAGGTCGGTCACCCCGGCCAGCGCGCCGATGACAATGCCCTGCCGATCGCGGATCGGTGCCGCTATCACGATCAGCGGAGACTTCATCTGCTTGCCGATCACGGGCCGACCGATCGACGCCCGGCCCTCCTTCAGCGCGGCGACAATGTAGTCGCGCTCCATATAATTGACGCCGATCCGCCCGGCCGAGACTGGAACAGACGCGATGGCCGTTCCATCGACCCCGGTGATGTAGGTGCCGCCGTTGAACAGGATGGAAAGAATCGGGCGCTCTTCAAGAAGCGTCTGCAGCGCTACCGCATGGCCAAGCAGGTTCGCATCTAATTGGGCGGCAATGGATTCCACCGCACGCAGACGATCCGTCAGGCGATCATTGACATTCTGTGCGATCACCGAAACGGTGGAGAACTGCTGCTCGCCCAGCAGGTGCTGCATATCACCCTGCAACATGCGACTGGCAAAAAAGGTCGCCGCCCAGATGCTGAGAACGAAAATTGTGAGGGTGAAAACTGTGACGCGGGTCTTGATGGAGTGCAATTGAGGGAAATGCGAACTCATGTCGACATCCTTGCCCCATCAGGACCGACACGCTGCAGCACGCCAGGATAGCGGAGCTTATGCATGACAGCGGGAGCCTGGTTAATTGCGAGGCACGCCGTAACCGCGTCCGCGCGGGTGGCGGGCATTTGGCATGTTGTCCTGAACATGGCTATCACCATGACCACTCCTCTTGTTGGGGGAGCCCCTGAACCAGCATCGTACTCCTGCCAGGGGTTCAATCTGAAATGTATTTGTTGAGTGCCCGCGGGGGACAGAGAACGTCACGCTATTGCCAACAAACAAACTACAGCCGCCAGCGGTCGGTTTCGAGCACGCAATTCTGAAATTCCAACTTCGACAACCAGCCCCTCGAAGTCATCGAACAAAGTGTGGGCCGGCCGTTCGCGGTGCGGCCAGAGAAGCCAAAGTGGACACAAAAACTGTCGGTTGCTTTCCTTAATCTGGCTTGCTCCAGCGAAGCACAACCACATATAGGTAGGTTGCGGTTTTCACGAACTTTCATTTACTGTCAGTCAGGTCACTCCCAACGTCGTCGGTTGTCACAGCCAAGAAGGCCTGTACGTCATCAAATTCTTCGAACCGGCGTCAATCGGAGCTGGAGTGTTGGGCCTGAACATCGGCGCCGATCCTCTGCGCCGTCTCGCAATTGAGCGCACCATCGACAGCGGCGAAGCCACGATGAGCGAACCCCTCATCCGGCACCGCCATCAAGTCTGGGATCACAATCACGCCACATGCCACGCCTCACACAAGCACCCAACTTAGCCATCGCCACACTGTGGGTGGATGTACTTCGTGGTGAGGGAATCGAAGCCAGTGTGCAACGCCAGTATCTGGGGAGTGCAGCGGGGGAACTGCCACCTGATCAATGCCTTCCAGAACTATGGATTGAGAACCACGAACAAGAAGCAAGGGCAAAGCAGGTGCTGAATGATCTACGGCATACGCCACAGCACCGCTGGTTTTGTACCTGTGGGGAACTGGTTGAGGGAGGGTTTCAAGCTTGCTGGAACTGCGGTAACTTGATGCCCGTCAGATGAGGTGCAGTCTGTGACGAAGGAAATGAGGTTGCAACCATGACCATGCGATATGCAGCAATCACGTTGATGATGGTAGGGCTGACCGGATGTGGTGGGGGTGGCTCTGACCTAAGCGCCTATTTACGAGCAGTTGGTCTGGCAGAGGCGAAGGAAGCTGAGGCAAGGCAACTAGCTGTAGATACACCTTGTGATCAGGCATCTCAGTGCGGCACGGTTTCCTTCATTGACCCGAAGGCACTGTGTCCGATGCCAATCTACGTTCCGTACTCGTTGGTGTCCCCCACTGCGGCGGCGGCAAAGACTGCGGCAGACCAGCAGCGTGAACTGGCAGCAAAGGCTAGATCGTTATCACAGCAACCGTTGGTGCCATGCCCAGCGATCATGAGCATTGCGCCCAATCTCGCTTGTACTGCGTCAAAGTGTCAGGTGGTTCAGTAGAAGCAGGTCGGATAGAAGTTTCGCTATGTTGCCACTTTTTCCTTGGCATCTTGGGGGGATAATCACCCTTACACCCACCAGCGACACCAAATGCTGTCTCGTTTTCGATTACTGATTTTCGGCACGGCCTTGAGCCTTTTCATGCATGGCGCAATAGCGCAAGCCGAGTCCAGAATCGCGCTGCTGATCGGTAATTCGGCCTATCGATCATCCCCATTGGCCAATCCGGTCAACGATGTGCGGCTCATGGAGGGCGCTCTCAAGGAGAGTGGCTTTGCGGTTACCAAAGCCGAGAATGCGTCCATTCGGGAGATGCGTAGGCTGGTTCGTGATTTCGGTGAGAAGTTGAAGGCTTCCGGCGGTGTCGGACTTTTTTACTTTGCAGGGCACGGGGTTCAGGTAAGGGGCGAGAACTTTCTGGTTTCCACGGACTCGGACATTCGTAACGAGGACGAAGTTGCCGATGACTCGATCAACGCCAATGTCATTCTGGAGAAGATGCAAAGCGCAGGCAACCGCATGAACCTGATTGTTCTGGACGCTTGCCGCAATAATCCGTTTGCCAACAAGTCGCGTTCTGCTGTGGCGGGCCTTGCCACCATGAATGCTCCCAGCGGCTCATTGGTGGCCTATTCCACAGCACCCGGCTCAGTTGCTTCCGACGGAACTGGCAAGAACGGTCTATATACAGAGCATCTGGCGAAAGTTATTCGTCAACCGGGATTGCCTGTGGAAGAGGTTTTTAAACAGGTGCGTTCTGCTGTGCGTAGGGACAGCAACAACCAGCAAACACCTTGGGAGAACACGGCTCTGGAGGGGCAGTTTTTCTTCAAAGCTCCCGCCCCGGTCGTTGTCAGCACTCCTGCATCTGCGCCACCCGCTCGGGCAAACGCAATTGATTCTGGTGCGATGGAGTTGGCCTTATGGGAGAGCGTCAAAGCAGCAACCACAGTTGTCGAGTTGGAAGCCTATTTGAGTAGCTTCCCGAACGGTTTCTTTTCGCGGGTAGCAAAGGCAAGAATTGCTGCAATGGAAGCAGTTAGTGGTAAGGCCAAAGCCGAGGCTGCACTGAAGGCTTCCAGCGAAGACGCATCGCGGTTAGCGGCGCAAAGGGCAGAGGAGGAACGGATCGCTAAGGAAACCACGTTGAAGGCAGCGCAGGAGGCTGCTAGTGGTCGCGCGAAGGCTGAAGCAGCGCAGAAGTCGTCTGACGAAGAAGCAGCAAGGGTGACCGCGCAAAAAGCTGAGCAAGAGGCGTTGAATGCCGCCGCTGCATCAAGGGTTAAAGAGCTAGATATGCTGGCTCTGGATCAACAATTCTGGAAGCGAATGTCCGATGGCGGAAGTCAAGCGGAATTGGAGTCCTATCTGCTGAACTTCCCAAGCGGAAGTTTTAATGCGTTAGCGAAGGCGAGATTGGCGGAAATGAACAAGCCTCAAGTGACTGCGACAGCGGCATCCGTGAAAGCAGTGTGGAAGGCGGGTGACGTGGTTGGAACATTGTTGGTAAAGGACACCTTGACAGGAGTAGTCAAGAGTGAGCGCGTCACTGTACTTAACACAGATGCTTCCAAAATAGTGTTTTCATCAGGCGACGCGGTTGGCAATGATGGAAGTGTAATTCAGCTAAAGGCGGGAGACGCTGTGTTGGTTGTAGAGGCCGGATCGCTCTGGACGTTTCCACTGAAGGGGGACATGTCTGGTCGCGCTAAGGTCAGAAACATAGACTTCAATGGAGGCTCCTTGGGGACATTGGATTGGAAGTCTGTCTCACTAAAGGACGGAAAGATTCAGGTCTTGGCTGATCTGTGGTACGAGGTCGCAGGGTTTAGCAGAATTTCAGTGATTGGAAAATGGTCAGCTATTTATGGAAATGGAGCGTTGCTACCGGAGGCGTTCTCCATGAATGCTAGAGGAACAGGTGCCGGGAGTGCCTCGTCTGTGGTCAACATGTACTCCGCAGAGCTTAAGCCACAATAACGTGGCCTCACATTTCTCTTCCACTTGGAAGTGACTGCTGAATGAAATTAGTAGACTGACGTTGCCGTTCACTAAACGCGATGACCCAGCACCCGCGCAGGCATGAACAGCACTGCCCTGATCAGCGCCAGTACAGCACCAATCCCAATCCCGATCAACCGCAGCGGTATTGAAATCAACCAGACAATGGGCCACACGACCAGAGCCAGCAACGCTATGGGCCAGCAAAGGATGAACAGTATGAGCCAAGCAAGAAACCTGGTCATGGTTATGACTGATGACCAGCAGCAGCCTGGGTCGTGGCAGTGATCGAGGAGTGCCGAGCCACGTTTGCTTCCTGAGCCACCGTATCAAAGCTCCACAGCAAGGTTCCATGTACGAGGGCTGTGATGGCGATTGCGGCAGTGAATGCGGCTACGCGAACGCTGTAGGTGGTTGTCATCTGATTTCTCCAGTGTCGGGCCACTGCGGC
>CAIPGC010000039.1 GCA_903864505.1 uncultured beta proteobacterium
ATGGCGCGGCGCGCGCCATCCATCAGGGTGCCCACGTCTGCAATGCGGCGCTCGCGCAACTTTTGAAACTCGCGCATGCCGCTGGCAAAAATGCGCTCCATCGGACCGCAATGCGACGCGTTCTTGGTGGCAGCGGCAAACAGGTCATTGAGGCTGGAGCCCGACCAGAATTCGCGCTCAAACACTTCGTTTTGAGACTTGACCCGGTTCAGCGCAAACAGTTTGCGAAAGATGGCGGCCCAACTGGAGATGGACACCAGCATCAGCAGCAGCATGACGGCTTGCACCACGAAGCTGGCGTTGAGCACCAGGTGCAGAATGGAAAGGTCTTGGTTCATAAGTCGAGCAGTATTACAAAAGCAATGCGCGCAGACGGGTTGCGGCAATTTGAAGATGCTCCATGGAACTGGCAGTGGAGAGGCGAATGAAATGCGCGGTTTCTGCGGTGCCGAAATCGCGCCCTGGAGTGACTGCGACGTGGGCCTGGTTCATGACTTCGAAGGCAAAGTCCCAACTGTTCTTGATGCCCAGTTTGGCGCAGGCGCCTGAGCAATCGGCCCAGGCGTAGAACGCACCATCGGGTAGCACCGGGACGGTCAACCCCATGGCCTGCAACTCGGGCAGGAAATAGTCACGCCGGACCTTGAATTCCAGGCGCCGTTGCTCGTAAAGCGCCAGACTTTCGGGCTCAAAGCAGGCCAGTGCCGCGTGCTGGGCGATGGTGCTGGGGCAAATGAACAGGTTCTGCGCCAGCCGTTCTACCACGGGCACCAGACGCTCGGGCACCACCATCCAGCCCAGGCGCCAGCCGGTCATGTTGAAGTATTTGCTGAAGCTGTTGATGCTGATGATGTGTTCATCCAGTGCCAGTGCGGTTTGACCGAACTGCGCCTCAAAGCTCAAGCCCAGATAGATCTCGTCAACCAGTGTGATGCCGCCGTTGGCGCGCACCACCTGGTGGATGTCACGCAGGGCATCCGGGTGAATCGAGGTTCCCGTGGGATTGCTCGGCGAGGCCAGCAGCACGCCCCGGGTACGCGGCGCCCAGGCGGCCTGCACCTTGGCCGCACTCAACTGGAAGCGCTCTTCGGCGGTGGTGGGTATCAGCACGGCGCGGCCTTCCGCGGCACTCACAAAATGGCGGTTGCAGGGGTAGCTCGGGTCGGGCATCAGAATTTCGTCGCCCGACTCAATCAGTGCCAGGCAGGCGAGCTGCAACGCTGCCGATGCGCCGGCAGTCACGACGATGCGGTTCGCTCCAACCTTGATGCCGAAGCGCTGCGCATACCAGTCGCTGATGCGCTCTCGCAGAGGTTGCAGGCCGGTGGCCTGTGTGTACTGGGTGTGGCCTGCCCGGATGGCGCGAACGGCGGCTTCCTGTACCAGGGGTGGTGCCGTGAAGTCCGGCTCGCCGATGTTCAGGAACACCATGGGCGCATCGGTGTGCGCTACGTCGCGCCCCAAACTGGCAGCCGCCTTGGCCACTTCCATCACATAAAACGGTTCGATCTTTTGCGCGCGCGATGAGATTTGCATGTTCAGTCGCCCATGCACTTAGCTGCGAGGTCGCTTGCCTGGACTGCGGTCTGCGTCGACCTCGGCGCCGCGCAGACTGGGAGCAAGGCCATTGAGCACTGCGTTGACGTACTTGTGTCCGTCCGTGCCACCAAATTCCTTGGCAAGCTCAATGCACTCATTGAGCACTACGCGCCAGGGAACATCCGGGCAGTGCTGCATCTCATAGGCACCAATCCACATCACTGCATGTTCAATCGGCGAGATCTCAGTCATGGGGCGGTCGAGCAGGGGAGTGATCAAGGCGTCGAGTGCGTGCGCCTGCGCAACGCAGCCTTGCAGCAGCGCGTCAAAATGGATGGCATCGGCTTTATTAAACCCCGCCAGATCGCGCGTGAAAGTGTCGATATCGGCTACCGGGTTGCGCCCCACCAGGCTCTGGTACAGGCCCTGCAATGCGAACTCGCGCGAGCGGCTACGGTCCGACTTGCTGCCGGCCTTGCGTGCGCCGGTGGCAGTCAGGCCGGTGCGTGATTGGCGTGGCGGGCGCTTGCTGGCGGCAGGGGTGTTCAGGTCGCTCATCCAATGGACTCCAGCAGGTTGGCCATTTCAACGGCGACACGGGCCGCATCGCGCCCTTTTTCTTCTTGGCGTGCAACGGCCTGCTCTATATTTTCAGTAGTCAAAATGGCGTTGGCAATGGGCAACTGGTAGTCCAGCGAAACGCGCGTGACACCAGCCCCCGACTCATTCGCCACCAATTCAAAGTGGTAAGTCTCGCCCCGAATAATGCAGCCTATGGCCACCAACGCGTCATAGTGTGATCTTTCCGCCAGCGCCTGCAGCGCTACGGGCACTTCGAGTGCCCCTGGGACGGTGGCGTGGTCAATGTCTTTCTCGGCCACGCCCAGAGCCAGCAATTCAGTCTTGCAGGCCTGTGCCAGCGCGTCGGTGATGGCTGGGTTGAAGCGTGCCTGCACCAGGCCAATCTTGAGTCGCTTGCCGTTCAGGCGGCGGTCGTCGGTGGCAATGCTGCCTTTATCTGCGTCAAACATATTGGATTCCTTAGTGTGTTGAGGACAGAGCGGCGCTACGCTCCGGGCAGTCCCGCAAGGTCGTTCCTATGGATGTAGCCGGTGATTTCGAGGCCATATCCGGTCATGCTGGGCATGCGACGCGGACTGCCCATGAGGCACATCTTGTGCACACCGCATTGTCGCAACACCTGCGCGCCAATGCCGTAGCTGCGCAGGTCCATGCGGCCACGCTCCGGTGCATGGGCGGGACGCGCCGTGCCTTCAAATTGCGAGAGCAATTGCTCGCCGCTCTCACCACAGTTCAGGAGCACCACCACGCCCCTGCCTTCTGTCGCGATGTGGGCCAAGGCGCGGTCCAGGCTCCAGGAGTGCATGGTGCGGCCCACTTCAATGGCGTCCAGCACCGACAGCGGTTCGTGCACGCGCACTGGTACCGTGTCGGCTGCAGCCCATTCGCCCTTGATTAACGCCAGGTGCACGCCGTGCCCGGTGGTGTCGCGAAAGGCACGTGCGGTGAATTCGCCCGACGCAGTTTGGATGGTGTGCTCACCCATTTTCTCGATCAGGGACTCGACCCTGCTGCGGTGTTCAATCAGGTCGGCAATGGTGCCAATCCTCAAACCATGCTCGGCGGCAAACAATTGCAGGTCTGGCAGGCGCGCCATGGTGCCGTCGTCTTTCATGATCTCGCAAATCACTGCCGCGGGTGTGCACCCGGCCATGGCGGCCAGATCGCAGCCCGCTTCGGTGTGACCGGCGCGCATAAGCACCCCGCCGTCTACCGCCTGGAGGGGAAAGATGTGGCCCGGTTGCACCAGATCTTCGGCCACTGCACTTTTGGCTACTGCCGCCTGCACCGTGCGTGCCCGGTCCGCCGCCGAGATGCCGGTGGTCACACCTTCCGCCGCCTCGATGGAGACAGTAAAGGCAGTGCCCTTTTTGTCGCCGTTGCGCACGGTCATGGGGGGCAGTTGCAGGCGCTCACAGCGCTCCCGGGTCAGGGTCAGGCAAATCAGGCCACGCCCAAAGCGGGCCATGAAGTTAATCGATTCGGATGTCACGTGTTCCGCCGCCAGGATCAGATCACCTTCGTTCTCGCGGTCTTCTTCGTCAACCAGAATCACGATTTTGCCGGCGCGCATGTCGGCGACGATGTCTTCAATGGGGGAAATGGGCACGGGTTGTAGTTCGGTCATAGGGTAAATTGAATGGCGGTCAGGTTGCAGTCGGTGCGGTAAGCATGCGCTCAACGTAGCGTGCGATCAGGTCAATCTCAAGATTTACGTAGGCACCGGTTCGCAGTGCCGACAGGGCAGTGTTTTCTACCGTGTGCGGAATCAGATTGATGCTGACCTCGCAACCCTGGGCGCTGTCGGCGATGCGGTTGGCCGTCAGGCTCACGCCATTGACTGTGATCGAGCCTTTGTAGGCCAAGAACTTGGCCAGCGAAGCCGGGGCCAGCACGCGCAGTTCCCAGCTTTCGCCCACCTGTGCAAAGTGGTTCACAGTGCCGATGCCATCGACGTGACCGGACACAATATGGCCGCCGAGCCGGTCGTTTGCGCGCAGGGCTTTTTCCAGGTTGATTGGCCCCAGTGTGTCCAGACCTGCGGTCCTGGTGAGTGATTCGGCGGAGATGTCAATCGTGAACTGGTGCGTTGCTGCATCCAGAGCGGTCACCGTCATGCAGGCACCATTGAGCGCAATGCTGTCGCCCAGCCCCACGTCGCTGAGGTAGTCAGGGGGGCAGGCGATGGTCAGGCGCTTGCCGTGCGTTGAAGAGCTGCCCAAGGCGTCAACGGCGACGATGCGCCCTACGCCGGTAATGATTCCGGTAAACATGGGGCTATTTTCGCAGGGAAATGGACGCTGGGCGGTCTTACACGGCAATTCTATGGAGAGATGGAGACCAACTGCGTTCGATCGTCGTCTGGCACCTTATTGTGCGGGCTTGGCGCGCCACTCCCGTGCGCGGGCCATTAATGCGGTGTCATTTGATAGTTTGCCGTACTTGTACGCCAACAGTGCCAGGTTGTAATCGGCAATGCCGGTATCGAACAGTGCATTGATGCGCTGTATCGCCAGGACGGTATGCCCTTCACGATAAAGAATTTCCGCTTCAAGTGCCAATATAGAAGGTGATAACGGTTGCAGCCTTTGCGCTCGCACAAGATGACTGCGTGCTGCTGAAAGATTGTCCAATTCCAGTTGGGCGCGGGAAATATTGGTGATCAATGCCAGCACGTTGGGCCGTGATGCAAGAACCGACTCCCAAATCCACAACGCGTTCTTCCAGTCCCCCCAGCTTGCAAGAATGTCTGCGATGGCTGGTGTCACTTTCCGGTAGTGGGAATTTAGTGATACACCGTCTCGCGCCAGTCTCAGCACGTCAGCCTTGGCGGAGTCCCAAACCGGGCTTCGGGGATCGCTTGATCGACTGATGGTGAGCGCCAATTGCATACTCCTCACTAAACTTCTTTCGGCGCGCGCGGCACGCTGGCCAATGTAGAGGCACAAACAAAGACAAACGGCTCCAAAGGCGAGCGCGAGTCGAATCCACGCTGCGCGGCCAACAACGGCGCTCACCAGTCGTCGCGTGCCTAGTGACGGAACCATTGCTTCGGAGGACGCCAGCAGCGATAAACTCAGGGCAAAGAGTGCACCCGTGCTGGCCATTCGCCAAGGAAACCCTGCGTTGCTGACAATCAAAAACATCAGCAGGCTGGCCAGCGCAAATGCCCGCAGTGGGGCTTGTTGCTCAGCAAGCTCCGATGGGTCTGACCATGTTTTCCATGCCGCCAATAGCAGGTATGAAAGCAGCGCCCCCAAAAATAGCCAACCCAGAATCCCGTATTCCGCCAGCAGTTGCAAAAATTCGTTGTGTGCGTAGTAGTCCGTTTCGGTCATGGACGCGGTGGTCTGGTAACGCGGAATTTCAACTTCCCAGGCACCAGCGCCTACCCCCAAGACCGGGTTGTCGGCAACCATCCGCCCGGTAGCGGCCCACATGATGGAGCGCATTGAGAATGACCCCTTGGTGTATTCGTCGGCCGCGGCAATGGAGGCGGCGCGGTTCAGTGATCTTTCCACTGCGCTCAGTCGACCAAAATCCTGGATTAGGGCCGGATTAGCGGTAGGTATCGAGCCCATGACCACGCACATGCCCAGCATCACCGCGATCACCCCAATGTTTGCGGATAAGCCCCGCCGGGATGCATCAAGCTGGCGCCAGCAGCGGTAGACCATAAGCGGAACCAGGGCGATGAAAACCACCAGCGCGATCAGTGCGGAGCGGGTTCCAGTCATCAACAATGCGCACAGGTTGAATCCTGTAAGTGCTGCAACGCTCAGTGTTTCCCGATAATCGCGGGTTCGCAGCACAAGGCAGACCGAGTAGGGCAGGGCACAAATGGCGTATTCGGCAAAAAAATTGCGGTTGACGAAGGTGGACGCCGGGTTGGGGCCTTGCGGGAACAGGTTGAAGTTGTCCCAAAACTGCCAGGCGGTCCAGATCGAGGCGATCGTCACGCCCCAATGAATTCCCCACAGCAGGCGGTTTTCATTGCTGTCCTTCCACACGTTCATTCCTAGCCAGAGAATGAGACTGAAGACGAACCATCGAACCGACTCAACTCCCGCCAAATATTCATGCGACCACAGCATGCTGCCCAGCGCATAGCCAGTCAACGCCAACGGCAGCCATATCAGTTGATGCCAAACGAATAAGGTGCCCCTGTCACGCAACTGCCACAGAAGTAGCAGAGCCGCGCCAACGCTCATGGTCGAGACGATGAGCGACTTCAAGGTGTCCTGCAGCATCTCTTCGCTAGGCACACCCAGCGCTGGCGTCAGGGTCATCATCAGCCCCAGCAATAGCGCGGACCATTGCTGCGGGGTCGGGCGGTCGGAGTCCGTGTTTATGGCGTGTGTCCCTCGAACCGCGCCACGATGCGCAGGTCTTCGCCAATGCGGTCCACGCTATGAAACCGCAATGCCATCGCGTCCGTCAGATTGGCCAGAGGCGCCAGCGCAGCCATGCCCTGCCCGGGGCCAAGCCATTTGGGTGCAAGGTAAATAAGCGCCTCGTCAACCAGCCCAGCGTGCAGCAAGGAGCCGTTGAGCTTGCTGCCTGCTTCCACATGCACCTCGTTGATCTCGCGTTTGGCAAGATCTTTCAACATGGCCGCCAGGTCAACCTTGCCGCCTTCATTGGGTAAGTAGATGACGGTGGCACCGCGCGCCTCCAGCGCCGCCTTCTTTGCATCATTTCGGGCCGCAGCATAGATGTGGATTGCGCGGCCAGCTACAAAAAGATGAGCATCCGGTGGTGTTTGCAGTCGGCTGTCAACCACCACCAGCGCGGGTTGGCGCGGTGTTTGCACCAGACGCACGTCCAGCCGTGGGTTGTCTTCCAGCACGGTGCCGATGCCGGTCAGCACGGCGCAGGACCGCGCCCGCCATGCATGGCCGTCGGTGCGTGCCGCTTCGGAAGTGATCCACTGGCTGGCACCGTTTTCCAGTGCCGTCTGCCCGTCAATGGAAGCGGCAACTTTCATACGCACCCACGGGGTCTTGCGCTCCATGCGGCTGAAAAAGCCGATGTTGAGTTCACGTGACTCATTGGCCCCGGGGCCGACTTCCACTTCAATGCCGCCGGCGCGAAGTCTCGCGAAACCTTGACCCGCAACTGTGGGGTTGGGGTCCTCGATAGATGCCACAACCTTGGTTACTCCTGCGGCAATCAGCGCATCGCAGCAAGGGCCAGTGCGACCATGGTGGCAACAAGGTTCGAGGGTGACATAAGCGGTGGCTCCCTGTACCAAGTTGCCGCGTGCTGCGGCGTCGCGCAAGGCCATGATTTCCGCATGCGCCTCACCGGCACGTTGCGTGTGGCCCTGACCCAGCACCTGTCCCTCGGGGCTGGCTATGACGCAGCCGACCCGCGGGTTGGGAGCCGTCAGCAATAGACTTTGGGTGGCAAGCGCCAGGGCTTGCTCCATCAATGGGTGCACTGTTAAGCGCTATAAAAATGGGAGCGATTTGTGGTGGCTATGAATAGCTACTTCCAACATTCTTCGCGCAAGGCGCCGGAGGTGTAGTTGGTTCCACCCACAGTCACCCCACGCGTGCCTACCGACAACAACGTAAACGCGCCACACTTGTCGTTGGCCATTGAAGAACCGGCAACGGGCGCCATGGTCAAGGCATAACTTTGTCCATCTACGG
>CAIPGC010000040.1 GCA_903864505.1 uncultured beta proteobacterium
CACTGGCTGATGCTCGGGTGGCAGGATATGGCATTTTGCGGGTGGATCAGCGTTGCACACGGTTTAGCACTCTTCTTTATAGGTGCAGCCGTCGTGATAGTGGCGTACCAGCAATTCTGGTGGCTGGCAGGAGCGCTCTCCAGTTTTCTGTTGGTGGCACCGGTCCTGGCGACTAGTCTGTACGCATTGAGTCGGGCACGGGAGCGCGGAGAAAAGTCCGACCTCAGTGTGGTCCTGAAGACCTGGCTGAACTGGCAAGACAGCCACTTCAACAAATGGGGTAACGACTACTGGTGCCTCTTCCAATTTGGCGCTCTGCTGGCTCTGGCTGCCACCGGTTGGGTTTTTACATCGGCAGCCCTTATCACACTGTTGGCCCCGTTGCCCGTTCAGAATCCAGGAGATTTTGTCCAACATGTCGTCTTGGCTAGAGACGGGTTGCTGTTTGAACTTTGGCTGGTCTTGGGTGGTGTGCTGGCGGCGCCAATTTTTGCGTCTACAGTGATTGCCATTCCTTTGTTGCTTGACCGCCGGGTCACTTTGATGCGAGCGGTCCTTACAAGTTGGCAGGTGGTTCTGTCCAATCCGGTAGCAATGGCCGTCTGGGCATTTCTGATCATGGGTTTGACCGCTCTTGGTATGGCATCGCTCCTGTTGGGGCTAATAGCGGTTATTCCTGTACTGGGACACGCCAGTTGGCACGCCTATCGCGATTTGGTGGATGTCTCAAGCTTGGCGGAGCGGGAGTCGCCCTGATGTTTGGATATTCGGAGGAACAGATTGCCGCATTCGGTCTGACCTTCGGCGTAGGCGGCTTCATGCTCTACATGCTGTTCATCATCGGTCATCTGGCGTGGGAGTCAAAAGCCGGTAAGTTCGGAACTTTTGTCCTGTTTCTGGGTTTGGCTTTTGGCATGACCGGCTTTGCCGCCAAATATCTGATCCAGTGGTTTATCGGCATCAAGTAAGTGGCAGAACAATTTTTCTTGTGCCTCCCTCGGTTTTCTCACGAACGTCTACTTCAAAGCCAAGTTCTTCAGCCAGTTTGAGCATGCGCGTGTTGTAGTCCAGGACAGTGGCCACCAGTCTGCCTGTGCCTTGGGTGCGCAAATGGGCGATCATTTTTTTCATCAATACCAGCCCCAAACCCCTGCCTTTCAGCGCCGAGCCAACGATGACGCCAAACTCGGCCTCCATGTTGTCGGGGTCTGTGATGGCGCGGACCACACCGAGCGTCTGGTCCGGACCGTTGGTATCGGCGGCCAGCGCGACAAAGGCCATCTCACGCGCGTAATCGATTTGTACCAGTCGGGCCAGTTCGCTGCGCGCCATCGTTCGTTTGCTGTAGAACACGCGCATGCGAACGTCTTCGGGGTCCAGTTGTTGCAGAAATGCCATGTGCAGCGCTTCGTCTTCCGGGCGAATCGGCCGCAGGGTCAGACTTTGTCCCTGCCACTGAAGCGTTTCTTCCAGCAGTGAGGGGTACGGCCGGATGGCGAAATTTTCTGCCCCCGCAGGCTTGCTGGTGCGCAGCCGAACGCGGGCATCCTGCGCTACAACACCTTCGGCGCTGGCGATGAGGGGGTTGATGTCAAGTTCGGCAATTTCAGGTA
>CAIPGC010000041.1 GCA_903864505.1 uncultured beta proteobacterium
GCGGATCCTGTTGTTTTGTGTGGGTTTTCGTTAACCGCGCATTTTCTCATGCCTGACTTGACCCCACCTGCACCGCGTCTTTGCCTGAGCGGATTAGGCCAGGTCCGCAGGCCATTGTGGAGCAGACCAGGCAGCATCGGGCCGCCACGCCTGCCACCACTGCGGCAGCTGTGCCGCAGGCATGGGCCGGGCAATTCCGTAGCCCTGGGCAAGCTCGCATCCCAACTCCAGCAGCATGCTGCCATGCGCAATGGTCTCCACCCCCTCCGCAATGACCTGGCGCCGGAACGCGGCTGCCAGCCCGATGATGCCCTCCAGAATGGCGAGGTCGTCCGGGTCGTCCAGCATATCGCGCACAAAACTCTGGTCGATTTTTAGCAGAGTGACGCGCAGACGCTTGAGGTAGGTGAGCGAAGAATAGCCGGTTCCAAAGTCGTCCAGCGCAAACATCACGCCCATCTGGGCGCAGACTTCAATCAACTGCGATACGGATGCGATATCTTCGAGCGCACTGGTTTCCAGCACTTCGAGCGTAAGACTGCCCGGATGCACTTTCGGGTGGGCAGCCAAGATGGCTTGCAGGCGCTCGACGAAATCGGACTGCTGCAACTGTCGGGCACCGATGTTGACACTGACTTCCATGTCCAGCCCCGCCGCAGCCCAATGCTCGATCTGGGTCAGCGCAGTGTCGATCACCCACTCACCTACCGCCACGGCCAGGGGATGGTCCTCCATCACCGGCAGGAACAACGCCGGCGCCAGCAAGCCCTTCTCGGGGTGTTGCCAGCGGATCAGTGCCTCGACGCCAACGCACTGGCCAGTGCGCATGTTTATCTTGGGCTGGTAATGCAGCACGAACTCATGGTTTTCCAGGGCGTGGCGCATGCGCTCCAGACTCTCATGCTCACCCCGAAGGTGGCGGTCCTGGGTAGCATCGAAGATCTGGTAGCGGCCCTTTCCGGCCACTTTGGCGAGGTACATGGCCTGGTCGGCCTGACGCAACAGCTGATCGGCATCGATCTCCTGCGATTGCGGATAGAAGGTTACGCCCAGACTGGCCGACACTTGCAACGAGAGTTCGCCCACCTGCACCGGTTGGGATGCCGCCACCAGCAAGCGGTTGAGCAGCGGTGCACTTGCCGACGGGTCTTCCAGGTCAATCAGTACCGCCACAAACTCGTCACCCCCCAGGCGTGCCAGCGTGTCACCCTGGCGTAGCACCTCATTCATGCGCTGTGCCAAGGCAATCAGCACCTGGTCGCCCGCCTCATGGCCATGGTGGTCGTTGATGGTCTTGAAGCCATCGAGGTCGAGGTAGGTGACGGCCAACTGTTGGCCACGCCGCTGTGCTTGCGCCATCGCCTGATGCAGGCGGTCTGCCAGCAGCACGCGGTTGGGCAAATTGGTGAGCGCATCAAAGTGGGCGATGTGCTCCAGCTGGCTTTCATGTGCCTTGCGCTCGGTGATGTCGCGCAAGGTCACCAGCACTGCGGGTTTGCCCTCAACTACCATCGGCGTGCCTTGCACTTCGGCATCAAAAACCGTGCCGTCGAGCTTGACGTAGCGCTCATCCAACCTGGGTGCGGGGATTCCTTGTTCGGTTCCCTGCTGGACCCGCTCAATCACGATCTTGTGAAAGTCGGGGTGCACCAGTTCCAGCAGCGGCTTGTCAAGCAGATCCTGCGCGGTCTTGCCACCAAAGAGTTCGACGGCGGCTGGGTTGACAAACAGCAACTTCCCGTTGCGATGCAGCGCAATTGCGTCTGGCACCGCATCGACCAGGGTGCGAAAGCGCGCTTCACTCTCGCGCAATGCGTCTTCGCGCGCGCGGTAACTCTCCAGCAATCGATTGAAGCCGCCAACAAGCTCGCCGATTTCGTCATGCCGCATTACCGGCAGGTTTTGCACTGGTTGGTCCGTGGTGGACTGCGATGCCAATGCTTTGCTGGCGGCAACCATTGGGGCAAACTGCTGCTGCAACATGCGCGAAATCAGCCACCACATCAATGCTCCGGCCAGCGCAGTGAACAGCAGTGTGCTCAACAGCAGGCGCTGCAGCATGCTTTCGATGGGCGCAAACGCCTCCTGCGCGGGCAACGCAGCTACGATGAACCAACCGGTCGCAGGAATTCTCTTGGCCGCCGACAGTTCCAGTACCCCGCGCGAACTGACGGCCGTACCATAGCCCTCATAGCCCTGCATGTAGCGGTCGTGCATGGCGTTGAGCCCAGCACTGGGCGCAGGCTGCATGGCACGGGTTTTATCGGTGGCCGTGACAATCAACTGGTGTTGCGGCGCGATCAGCAAATAGCCGCCGCTTTTGCCGTAGCGAGATCGCGCAATTTGATCGAGAAAATTGGGTTTGCCCAGGTTGATCGTGCCCACAATGACGCCCATCACTCGTCCCTTGCTATCGAACAGTGGCGCGGTGACGCTAAATATCGGTGCCCCCAGCTTCTTTCCCATGGCGGGGCGACCAATCACCGTCTTGCCCTGTTTCAGCGGAATTGAAACCGAGTCGCGGTCCAAGTAATTGGTACCGATTCGGCCGGCTGAAACTGGCGCGTCCGCGATCGCCGTTCCATCGGTTCTGGTAACAAAAACCCCGCCGTTAAAGAGCAGTTGCAACAGCGGACGGTGTTCGAGCAAAGCTTGCAAAGCCGGCCCATTACCCAGCACTTCAGGGGTGACTTCCTTGGCAATGGTTTCCAGTGCTTGCATGCGATCGCTCAGGCGGCCATCGATTTCGTTGGCAATCCCCGACACGGTAGAAAACTGCTGTTCTCCCAACATGCGTTGCATGTCATTGCGCAAGATCCGGCTGGAGTAGTACGCGAGTGTCCAGATGCCAACCAGGAAAATACCCAAGGTAAAAAGCATGACCCGCGTCTTCAGCGAGACCTGGTTCCAGCGCAGCCAAGGCATGCCACCCTCCAATTCAGGTGGTGGCCCGGCCGGCCCGCTGGCGACTTTTGTTCTTGTGCATTCCGAGCTCCCCAATGCGTTGACACATTGCACGAATCCAACAGACCGGAATACTACTCCAACCAGACACTCAGGCAATGAACCTTTCAATCAAACCTGCCAGTACCTCGGGCTGGTCGTGGTGCATCATGTGGCCAGCGTTTTCAATCAGGGCGATCTCGACGTTGGGCACGTGCTGCAGTCGCTCGTGGTACTGCTCCAGCGTGTACTTGCCCTTCCACCAGAAATCCATGCTGTTGTCGGATGCTTCTACCGAGAGCACGGGCATGGACAGATTGCGGTACAGCGCCAGTACTTCCTCCACCTGGTACAGGTGCGCGCTGGCCACCTTGTGCGCAGCTTGGCCAAGGATGCTCCACTGGCCGTCGCCGTTCTGTGCCGCCCAGTGCTGCGCGAGCCAGTTCGCCTTGTCAGGGGTGAGCCGCGGGTTGGTTTTCATCAGTCGCCGTGCGACGCCGGTGACGGCATCGTAGGCACGCATCTCCAGACCGCCCTGGTGCAGCAGTTTGAGGTCGTCCATCCATTTGGCGTAACGGCGCGCGGCCTGGTCGGGGCGGGTGGCGGGCAGGCCAAAGCCCTCCAGATTGATGAGGCGGCGGATGCGCTCGGGGCGAACACCGCCATAAATCATCGCAACATTGCCACCCAGACTGTGGCCCACCAGATTGACTCGCCCGTCGGGCGCGTAGTGGTCCAGCAAAAAGTCCAGATCGGCCAGGTAGTCGGGGAACCAGAAGTTGTCTACCCCGCCCGAACCGGTCTTGCCATAGCCGCGCCAGTCGGGTGCAATGATGTAGTGGTCATGACTGAGGGCATCCACCACAAACTGGTAACTCGCTGCCACGTCCATCCAGCCATGCACCATCACCAGAGGAATCCTGTCCGGTGCGGGCTCGCCCCAGAGCTGCACGTGATACTGCAGGTTGCGGATAGGGATAAACGCGCTACGACAGGGTCGCTTGACTTGGTACATTCGGGCAATCATACGGAGACACGCCATGCACGTCAGTCAAGCCAGCGACAAGCACGATACCCGGGGTGCCAGCACGCCCCAGGTTCCGAAGGAGACGCGGCCCGAGGCCTATGCACGCATGCACGCCGCCTTTCGGTGGGTGGTGCCGCAGTATTTCAACATCGCCCAGGCCTGCTGCGGGCGCTGGGCGGCGTTGCCGGATGCTAGTAAAAGAGTAGCTATCCGCGCATATTTCACGGGGGCTGAAGCCGTATTCCATACCTATGAAGAGTTGCAGCAGCAGTCCGACCGATTGTCCAATGCGCTGGTGGCGCAAGGTGTGGCGCGGGGCGACCGGGTGGCGATTGTGATGCCGCAGTGTTTTGAGACCGCCGTGGCCTACATGGCGGTGCTGCAGATGGGGGCCGTGGCCATGCCGCTGTCGCTGCTGTTTGGGCCGGAGGCTTTGCAATACCGGCTGCACAACAGCGAGGCGGTGCTGGCCATTTGCGACGCCAGCGCGCTCGACAGTGTGCAAGCCGCGCGCACCCAGTGTCCGCAGCTTCGCGTGGTGCTGGGGGTCGGTTCACTGCTGGCAACCCAGGGGCGTTGCGAGGCGAGCCTGCCAACCCTGCTGGCGGAGTACGACGCAGATTTTGCAGCGGTGCAGACCTGTGCCGACGATGCCGCAGTGCTGATCTACACCAGCGGCACCACCGGCAACCCCAAGGGGGCACTGATCGCCCACCGCGCCTTGATCGGCAACCTGCCGGGCTTCGTCGCCAGTCAGAACGGATTTGGCTTTGCGCCTGCGGACCTGCCCGCGCTGCTGGCGGCGCCGACCGAACTGCCCGAACCCGGCAGACCCAGCGTCTTCTGGTCCCCGGCCGACTGGGCCTGGACCGGCGGGTTGATGGATGCCTTGCTGCCGACGCTGTATTTTGGCGCCACCATCGTGGCCTATCCGGGGCGTTTTGGCGCGCAGACGGCGCTTGACCTGATGGGGCGCTGCGGCGTTACCCACACTTTTCTGTTTCCCACCGCGCTCAAGGCCATGATGAAGGAGTTCCCCGGTACTGCACAGCAGACGGTCAGCCAGGCTTTTGCGCTCAGGCTGCAGGCCATCATGAGCGCAGGCGAGGCGGTGGGCGATGCCGTCTTTGGCTACTGCGTGCAGCAATTGGGGGTGCAGCCCAACGAGATGTTTGGCCAGACCGAGATCAATTACATCGTGGGCAACTGCACCGCACTGTGGCCGGCCAAACCCGGCAGCATGGGCATGGGCTATCCCGGCCACCAGGTCCAGCTGATTGACGAGGCGGGCAACGAGTGTCCGGTGGATGTGCCCGGAGACGTAGCGCTAAACCGCCTGGACGTGCATGGCGACCCCGACCCCATCTTCTTCCTGGGCTACTGGAAAAACGAGGTGGCCACGCAGGAGAAATTCACCGGTAACTGGTGCCGCACCGGCGACCTGGCGGTGCGCGATGCGGACGGCTACCTCTGGTACCAGGGGCGCTCGGACGACGTATTCAAGTCGGCCGGTTACCGCATTGGTCCGGGCGAGATCGAGAACTGTCTGGTCAAACACCCGGCGGTGGCCAACGTGGCGGTGGTGCCCAAGCCGGACCGGGAGCGCGGTGCGGTGGTCAAAGCCTATGTCGTGATTGCTCCTAACTTCATAGCTGCCTACGCAGGTAATACGGGGCCTGGAAGCGAATTTCGTACTCAGTTGACGGTGGAATTGCAAAGCCATGTGAAGGGACAGCTGGCACCCTATGAGTACCCCAAGGAGATCGAGTTCGTGGACGCCTTGCCCATGACCACCACCGGCAAGGTACAGCGGCGCATCCTGCGGCTGCAGGAGGTCGAGCGCGCGCGCATGGCGCCGGGGGCTGCAGCATGAAAGTCCCGGCCGTGCCTGCGTTCAATGGCAGGCGACGCATCCAGGCGCTGTGGCTGCTCAAGTGGTTGGCCCTGCCGGTGGTACCGCTGGTAGGCTATCTCATCCTGCGCGATTCCGGACCGGTGTTGTTGCTGACCCTGGTCTGCCTGGTGCTGTACGCCGCCATCGAGGCGTGGGAAGTAAGTCGGCGCCGGCAGTTCATTCGCGAGGCGCAGTTTCCGCGCTATCTGGGTGCCAAACTGCGCAGCAAGCATCCGCAGCTTACTGCGGGGGATGTCGATCTGGTGCTGCGCGGCTTGCGCCAATTCTTCATGGCCTACCTGCGCAGCAAGCGCAATTTTGTCGCCATGCCGTCACAGATCGTCGACGATGCCTGGCACGAATTCATTCTGCATACCCGCGCCTACGCCTCTTGGTGCGATGCCGCCTTTGGCCGGGTGCTGCACCACACGCCGGCCGAAGTGCTGGGGCGCGACCCCAAACGCAACGATGGTCTGCGCCGCACCTGGTACTGGGCCTGCAAGGAGGAAAGCATCAACCCGCGACAGCCCAGCCGTCTGCCACTGCTGTTCGCACTGGACAAAAAGTATTCCATTGCGGGGGGCTTTACCTATGTCCCCGACTGCCGTGACATCAACCGCCAAAGCGGCTCCGATGCCTACTGCGGCACCAGCTTTAGCGACGGTGGCGGCTCAGACGGCGTTGCCGGCGATGCCGACGGATTTGGCGGCTGTGAGTCGTCCTCCAGCGACTCCGGGGGCGACAGCAGCAGCGGTGATAGCGGTGGGTGCGGCGGCGGATGTGGGGGCGACTGAGGCCCACGCGTGCAGACAGCTGCGTGACCCACTACACTGCGCGCTGTTCTGACCAACGCACCTTCTTACGCACCATGAAAACCGTTCAACTCGGCCACAGCGGCCTGCACGTTCCCGCCATCTGTCTGGGCACCATGACCTTTGGCGAGCAGGTCGATGAAGCCACCGCCCACACCATCCTGGACCGCGCTGTCGAGCGTGGCATCACGTTCATGGACACGGCCGAGATGTATTCGGTGCCACCGCGCGCCGAGACCTTCAACGCCACCGAGAAAATCATGGGCAACTGGCTGGTGGCGCGACCGGGGATGCGCCACAAACTGGTGATTGCCACCAAGGTGGCAGGACCGTCGCGCGGGATGCCCTGGATTCGTGGTGGCAAGGGGGACCTCAGCGGCGAGGACATCATCGCCGCCTGCGATGGCAGTCTGCAACGCCTCAAAACGGACGTGATCGATCTGTACCAGATTCATTGGCCCAGCCGCTCGGTACCCATGTTTGGTGGCATGTATTTCAACCCGGAGCACGACAAGCCCGTGACCAGCATACACGCGCAACTCGAGGCCCTGGGCAAGCTGGTGCAAGCCGGCAAGGTGCGCGCGGTCGGCTTGTCGAACGAAACGCCGTACGGGGTGCACGAGTTCGTGCGACTGGCCGAGCAGCATGGTTTGCCGCGCATCGCCGCCGTGCAAAACATTTACAGCCTGGTCAGCCGCGGCGTGGAGAACGGGCTCGATGAAACCATGCACCGTCTGGGCGTGTCGCTGTTGGCCTACTCTCCGCTGGCCTTTGGCCTGCTCACCGGCAAATACGACGTCAGCGGCATCGACGGCCCCGACGCGCCGCAGCAGGCGCGCATCGCCAAGTTCAAGTCGGTGCGTCTGCAGCGTTGGGGCCGCAAGGAAACGGTGGCCGCGGCGCTGCGCTATAACGCGCTGGCGCGCGACCATGGCATGACACCAACACAGCTGGCACTGGCCTTCTGCTACACCAAGTGGCAAGTGGCCAGCACCATCATCGGGGTGACTTCGGTGGCGCAGCTTGACGAAGACGTCGCCACCTATGGCACCACCCTGTCGCCCGAGCTGCTCGCTGCAATCGACGCCATTCGTCTTGAAATTCGCGACCCGGCGTGCTGAGTTCAGCGCGGGCTGAACGGGTTCAGAATCGCCGACGAAGCGGGCGCTGGTGCAGTCGGCCCGGGTGCAGGCGGTGCCTTGTCGCTGAGTGTGCCCAGGAACGCCACCACCTCATCAATCTCTGACTCGCTCAGCGCCGGTCCGGCCGCGCGTGGCCGATTGAACGGGACGCGGTCATGCACGATATTGCCCAGATAAGCCTGCGGCAAGTCGTTGGGAACACCGGTCGGACCATACCAGCGCTGCGGGTTGCTGTTGCGTGTGGCGTAGAAGCTCACTGCTTCCCGC
>CAIPGC010000042.1 GCA_903864505.1 uncultured beta proteobacterium
ACGCCGCACCACGGCGCGCCGCTGGAGAAAGCCGGCAACTGGATCGACGTTGTACTGGGGGCGACACCCTATTCCAGGCCGTTTGCCAGGCTCGGCCAGTTGCGCAGCGCAGGAATCACCGATCTGCGTTTTGGCCACGTTCTGGATGCCGATTGGGAGGGTCGCGACCGATTCCGGCGCGGACCAGACCGGCGCCAGCCCCTGCCTCTGCCCGCAGGCGTGCACTGCTTTACCGCGGCTGCGACGAAGGCCGGTCAGCGCAGTCTGCTGGCTGAACGGGTGCTGGGCGATGGCCTGGTGCCCCTGCTCAGCGCCCTGGGACAGCACAACGAACCGCAACACCGACTCGCTTTTGACAAGGCAAATCAGTGGGTCGGTTACCGCATGAACCATTGGGACCTGCTGAGCAGCCCGGAAGTCACGCAGCAGATCGTGCGCTGGCTCGAACCAATCTGACGGAGTTTGCTCCACGAGTGTGGGCTGGAATCGTCCGAATTTTCCGCCAGCTGCGGTTGGTCGAACTGGCAATGCGGACTCTTGGATTTCCCGTTACAGTCACGCCCACCCCTTTTTCCGCTTTCCACCTGGAGATTTTATTGATGTTCCGCTGTCTGGTAATGGTTCTTGCGATGACAGCAGGTCTGTCCGCTTGCGATAAATTGTCCGGCAAGGGCGATAAGGGTGACACCAAGGAAGAGACGGTCAAACTGGTCATCGCCCCGGAAGACATGATCACCGTGGCAGGGAGCGCGCTGACATCCGGCCCTGTGGTTACCGGGTCGATTCAGCCCGAACGCAAAGCCGACCTGCGTGCTGAAGTTTCCGCGGTGGTATTGCAGGTTTTCAAGGAAAACGGCGATGCGGTGCACCGGGGGGACATGCTGGCACGACTGGACGAAACGTCGATTCGCGACAACCTGAAATCCGCCGAAGACGGTGCTCGCAACGCGGTACTGGCGCTGGATCAGGCCGAACGCAACCTCAAAAGGCTAAAAACACTTCGCGACTCAGGCATGACTTCGCTACAGGCCTTGGACGATGCCGAAGTGCGTCGCAACGCAGCACAGAGCGAACTGTCCGCTTCCAATGCACGTGCCGTGCTGGCACTCCAGCAGTTGCAGCGCACGGTGGTACGTGCACCGTTTGATGGTGTCGTGAGCGAGCGCAAAGTCTCGGCCGGCGATACCGCATCGATTGGGAAAGAATTACTCAAGGTCATAGACCCCACCAGCATGCGCTTTGCTGGACGCGTATCTGCTGACAAGATCAGTCTTGTGAAAGTTGGACAGGCTGTGAGTTTTCGGATCAACGGCTACGGCGACCAGGAGTTTCGCGGCAAGGTGATGCGGGTGGATCCCAGTGCCAATGACATCACTCGCCAGGTAGAAGTGCTGGTGAGCTTTGCTGATGCGAAGCAGCCCCGCGTGGCTGGCCTGTATGCCGAAGGCACTATCGAGTCCAATCAGGTTACCGCACTGACACTGCCTGAATCCGTATTGATCAAGGCCGGCGACAAGACCTTGGTCTGGCGCCTCAAAGACAACACACTATCCAAAGTTGACCTAGTCATAGGCACACGCGACGCGCGTACCGGCAACTACGAGGTCCGCAGTGGACTCACACAAGGTGACGTGATCCTGCGCAACAACCCTGGATCAAGCGTCAAGGATGGCCAAAAAATTGAATTTGCACCTGCCCTTGCCCCGAACCGTGCAGCGTCTGCCACCACGCCGGGTGCGTCCCAGGTACAGGGGAAATAGACAATGTTTCTTTCGGATTTCAGCATCAAGCGCCCCACGGTTACCATCGTGCTGATCATTGCACTGATGGCCATGGGACTGCTGGCAATGAGCAAACTGCGAGTCAACCAGAATCCCGACGTTGAAGTGCCGGGGTTATTTGTGACTATCCCTTACCCCGGAGCCTCACCCGATACGGTCGAGCGCGAAATCGTCAACCGTATAGAAAAATCGCTGCAGAGCATTTCCGGCGTAACCGATGTGTATTCCAACGCCCAGGAAGGCAGTGCCCGCTTTGACGTGATCTTTTCTTTCAAGAAGAACATGATCGAGGCAGCCGAAGATGTCCGTAACGTCATCTCCAGCGTGCGCTTCAAACTCCCCACAGAGATGCGCGAGCCCATCATCCAGAGGTACGACCCATCGGCCCAGCCGATCATGAATCTGGCACTCTCCAGCAGCAAGCAAAGCCATGCCGAGATTTCCCGTTTGGCTGAAGATGTGCTGGCCGACAAATTTCGCAGCATCCCGGGGGTAGCGACGGTCAATATCAGCGGCTCTCTCAAGCGTGAACTGTCGGTGCTGCTGCGCGCTGAAAAGCTGCGTGAACACAATGTCTCGGTAGGTGAAGTGGTGGCAGCCCTGCGTGCCCAAAATACCAATGCACCGGTTGGCAAGGTACGCGGTCGGCTGGACGAGGAAAGCATTCGCCTTGTGGGCCGGATTGAGTCACCTGCAGAATTTCAAGGCATTGTGGTCAAACGGGTCGCCGGCCAAATCGTACGCCTGGGACAAGTCGCCACCATCGAGGATGGTTTTGCCGATATCGATGGTCTGAGTATACGCAGCGGCAAGCCCAATGTGGGCATCTACATAACGCGCTCACGCGATGCCAGTACCGTCAGCGTTGCCACTGGTATTCGCGACAAGGTCAAGGAGATCAGCGAGGAATTTGCCAAAGAGCAAATCCAGACAAAAATTGACATCACCCGGGACGGCGGCGTGGAGGCTCAGAACAGCCTGAACAATGTCATCGACTCTCTGGTACTGGGTGCAGTTCTGACGGTGTTCGTGGTTTATGCCTTTCTCAACTCCTGGCGTTCCACTCTGATTACCGCGTTGAGTCTCCCGACCTCGGTGATTGCCGCTTTCATTGCGGTCTGGCTGTGCGGATTCACCCTCAACTTCATGACGCTACTGGGTTTGTCACTGGCCATCGGCGTGCTGATTGACGATGCCATCGTGGTGCGGGAAAACATCGTGCGCCACATGCAGCGCGGTTCGGACCGGCGCACTGCGGCGCTGGAGGGAACCGCAGAAATAGGCCTTGCAGTCGCTGCCACTACGTTCTCGATTATCGCGGTGTTCATACCGGTAGCGTTCATGCCCGGCGTGTCAGGTGAATGGTTTCGGCCCTTTGCTCTGACGGTCACCTGCTCGGTGCTGGTCAGCCTCGGGATTTCCTTCACACTCGACCCCATGTTATCTGCCTACTGGGGCGATCCACCGGACCACCACACTGCTCCGAAAAAGGGGTTGGGCAAATTTTTGACACGGTTCAATGATTGGTTTGACCACCAAGCGGACCGCTATGGCAACGTCATCGCCTGGGCGTTGCACCATAGACGCTGGATGGGTGTCATTGCGCTGGGTAGTTTGGTAGTTGCGCTGATACTTCAGACCAAGTTCGGTGGCACAAGCTTTCTTCCCAACGCCGACTACGGAAACTTGATGATCGACGTGCGTACTCCATCGTCATCTTCAATTGAGTACGCCAGACTGAAGTTGGAGCGTGCTGCCGAAATTGCACGAACTATTCCCGAGACCAAGGACACCAATAGCAGCATATCGGCGAGCGGTGGGCGCATTTACGTGGACATCGGCAAACGCAACACGCGCAGACGCAGCGCCAAGGAAATTGGGGTCGAGCTGCGCGAGAAGATCAAACCCTTGGTGGGCGCTGAATACGTGGTTTTGGATGACCTGTCCAACGGTTCACGCAAACCGGTGCAGATCGATTTTACCGGCCCGGATTCGCGAAAACTGCTGGAAATTACCGCGTCCTACATGGACAAATTGCGCCAGATCCCAGGCGCGGTCGATGTCGGCTTGTCACAGCAGGACCCAAAGAAGGAACTCAAGATTGAGCTCAACCGTGGATTGGCAAACTCGATGGGCATTTCCTCTGGCGATGCCGCACAAGCCCTGCGTGTAGCCTTTGCCGGTATCGAGGTGGGTGATTGGGTTGACCCTACCGGCGAAACGCGCGATGTGGCAGTGCGTTTGCACCCCGCAGACCGGGTCAGCAAGGAAAACATTGAGCGCCTGCCCATTGCGGTAGCTGGCACCAACCTTATGGTGCCGCTGGACCAGATAGCAACCATCACCATGGGCAAGGGGCCATCGGGGATTCAGCATGCCAACGGCAAGCGAACCATCACGGTATCCGCCAACGCACAGGGGCGATCCAATGGCGAAGTGACGGATGATGCAATGAAGCTGGCTAAGTCGTTTGACTACCCACCGGGCTATGGCCTTTCTCTGGGCGGCTCCGGTCAGGACCAGAAAGAGCTGTTTACTGAAATGCTGATCGCGCTTGTGTCAGGCATCGGACTGATGTACCTGATCCTCGTTATTCAGTTTGGCTCCTTCACCGCACCGCTGGGTGTGATGCTGTCGCTGCCGCTGTCTCTCATCGGTGTGGTGTTGGCTTTGCTCATCACTGGCGCCACCATCAACCTGATGAGCTTCATCGGCATCATCATGCTCATGGGGCTGGTGGCCAAGAACGCCATCCTGTTGCTCGACGCTGCCCGAAAGCAGGAGGCTCAGGGTATGGAGCGCGAGGATGCGCTCATGCATGCTGGCCGCATGCGGCTGCGACCCATCCTGATGACCACCTTTGCATTGATCGCGGGTATGACGCCGGTGGCCATCGGCTTAGGCGAAGGTGGTGAGTTCTACCGTCCACTGGCAGTGGCCATCATAGGTGGCACCATCACATCCACATTGCTGACCCTGCTGGTGGTGCCAACGTTTTATGACAGCATCGAAATTTCCAGGGATCGCATGGTGGCCAAGTTCCGACGACGCGCTGAGCAAACGAATGGTTTGTTTGCATTTGTGATGACTTTCATCGAAGCCATTCTGGCCTTGCTTCTGGTGCGACTATCGTTTCGGGTTGCTGCAGGTTTGGCGGCGCGTGTGGTCCACCAGCGCAAAGGTGCGGCGATCACTGGGGCGAACGGTAACGCCCTTTGACCCGGGAGGCACCAGCCTTGGTGTCTCTTGAAAAGCACCTGTTCGCCCATAATTGAAGGTTTCCCCGTGCCACCAGGGTGGCGCGAGCCTTCCATTCCTTGACGACTTACAGAGGTTTTCATTCCCATGAGCAAGCAAACCCTTTCCTTCCAGGCCGAAGTTGCGCAACTGTTGCACCTGGTGACCCATTCACTCTATTCCAACAAGGAAATTTTCCTGCGTGAACTGATCTCCAACGCGTCGGACGCCTGTGACAAGCTGCGTTTTGAAGCCATCAATGACGGTGGCCTCTACGAGAACGATGCGGAGCTCAAAGTCCGCGTTACCTTTGACAAGGATGCCAAGACGCTCACCATTACCGACAACGGCGTTGGCATGAGCGCCCAGGAAGCCATCGACAACCTGGGAACCATTGCCAAGAGCGGCACCAAGGATTTCGTCAGCAAGTTGAGCGGCGACCAAAAAACCGACTCGCAACTTATTGGTCAGTTTGGCGTGGGCTTTTACTCCGGCTTTATCGTCGCCGACAAGATTACCGTGGAGACCCGTCGCGCCGGCATGAAGGAGTCCGAAGGCGTGCGCTGGGTAAGCGATGGCGGTGCCAGCGGTGGTGGCGCATTTGAGGTTGAGAACATCTCCCGTGTCGAACGCGGTACCAGCGTCATCCTGCACCTGCGTGAGGATGCCCAGGACTACACCCAGACCTGGAAGGTGAAGAACATCATCAACAAATACTCCGACCACATCAGCCTGCCCATCCAGATGGAAAAGGAAGAGTGGAAAGATGGCGAACTGATCAACCCCAGCGACGACAAGGGCGGTCGCCAACCCGGCGCGATGGTCAAAACTGGTGAGTGGGAAACGGTCAACAAGGCCAGCGCCATCTGGACGCGCCCGAAAAAGGACATCAGCCAGGAACAGTACGACGAGTTTTACAAGCAGATCAGCCACGACTTTGAAACGCCTCTGGCACACACGCACAACCGCGTTGAAGGCAGCACCGAGTACACGCAGCTGCTGTACCTCCCCGGCAAGGCCCCGATGGACCTGTGGAATCGCGAGAAAAAGGGCGGGTTGAAGCTCTACGTCAAGCGCGTGTTCATCATGGACGACGCCGAGGCGCTGCTGCCGACCTACCTGCGTTTTGTCAAGGGCGTGGTGGACTCGGCCGATTTACCGCTGAACGTGAGCCGTGAGTTGTTGCAGGAAAGCCGCGACGTCAAAGCGATCCGCGAAGGCTGCACCAAGCGCGTGTTGTCCATGCTGGAAGACCTGGCAAAGAACGACAAGTTACCCGATACCAGTGCAGAGGGTGTTACGGATGTGCTGAGTGCCGAAGACAAAGCCGAAGCCGAGAAGAATGCGGGCAAGTACACCAAGTTCTATGCGGAGTTTGGGGCCGTATTGAAAGAAGGTCTGGGCGAAGACTTTGCCAACAAGGAGCGACTCTCCAAACTGTTGCGCTTTGCTTCTACCACCGCCGATACCCCGAGCGTAAGCTTTGCCGACTACAAGGCACGCATGAAGGAAGGCCAGGAGGCCATTTACTACATCACCGCCGACACCCTGGCCGCCGCCAAAAACAGTCCACAACTGGAAGTGTTCAAGAAGAAAGGCATCGAAGTTCTGCTGATGACCGACCGCGTCGACGAGTGGGCGCTGAACTTTGTACACGAGTTTGACGGCAAGCCACTGCAAAGCGTGGCCAAGGGCGCTGTAGATTTGGGCAAACTGCAGGACGAATCAGAGAAGAAGGCTGCGGAGGAAGCTGCCGAAGCCTTCAAGCCGCTGCTCGCAAAGCTCAAGGAAGCGCTGAAAGACAAGGCCGAAGATGTTCGCGTCACCACCCGCCTGGTCGACAGCCCAGCCTGCCTTGTCGTCAAGGACGACGGCATGAGCACTCAGCTTGCCCGCATGCTCAAGCAGGCCGGCCAGACCGCTCCGGAAGTAAAACCCGTTCTGGAAGTCAATGCCGAGCATGCGCTGGTGAAGAAGCTCGAAGGCTCGGTGCACTTTCACGACCTCGCCCACATCCTGTTCGACCAGGCTTTGCTGGCCGAAGGCGGCATGCCCGCCGACCCCGCCGCCTACGTCAAACGGGTCAACGC
>CAIPGC010000043.1 GCA_903864505.1 uncultured beta proteobacterium
ATTCTCCACTGGTGACACGGTCATCGTCAACGTGAACGTCGTTGAAGGCACCCGCAAGCGTTTGCAGGCCTATGAGGGGGTTGTCATTGCCAAGCGCAATCGCGGCCTCAACAGTGGTTTTATTGTTCGCAAGATCTCCAGCGGTGAAGGTGTCGAGCGCACGTTCCAAACCTACAGTCCGTTGATCGCCAGCATTGAAATCAAGCGTCGTGGCGATGTCCGTCGCGCCAAACTCTACTATCTGCGTGACCGCAGCGGCAAGTCTGCTCGCATCAAGGAAAAACTGTCGGCAAAGAAGAGTGTCAGCAAGGCCGTTGCCGAATAGAGCTAATTGTTCTTTGAATTGCCGCCCCAGCTTGCGCTTGTGGCGGCTTTTTTTTGATACTTCATTTTGACGAGTTCGATCGAAATTCCTTTGTCAAAGTTGCCAAACTTTGATCCCTCTCAGGTGCCGGTCCTGGGTGTTGATTCACATTTGCCGGCTGTGGGGCTGGACGTCCTGCAGCCAGCGGCCTTGCGCCGACGGTTTGCAGCTCTCCCAGCCTGGGAACCCGAAGTATGGGCTGAGAAGAGGTTCTCGGATCGGACTCCAATTGAGGCAGCCGTGCTGGTTCCCATCGTGATGCGTGAGCAACCGACCGTCTTGTTGACGGAACGTACCAAGCATCTTTCAAACCATTCTGGACAGATCGCCTTTCCCGGTGGCAAGGCCGACAAAGAGGATGCTGACGCCTCGGCCACCGCGCTGCGTGAAGCTGAGGAAGAAATCGGACTCGATCCATCTCTGGTTGATGTGCTTGGCGTCTTGCCTCACTACGTTACGGGAACAGCGTTCATCATTACGCCAGTCATCGCGTTGGTGCAACCCGGCTTCTCTTTGAGTCCGAACGGTTATGAGGTGGCTGACGTGTTTGAGGTGCCACTGGCGTTCCTGATGAACCCTTCCCACCACCGGCGTCACGCTTTTGAGTGGGAAGGGGTTCGAAGGGAGTGGTTTTCCATGCCCTATCAGGACAAGTCGGCGCAACGATTTATCTGGGGCGCCACAGCAGGCATGTTGCGCAATTTCTATCGTCTGCTTTCAGCCTGACAGCCCGGTCCGCTATGATGCTCCGATGAGCTTCATTTCTGTGCTTGTCGCCCTGCTTTTGGAGCAGGCTCGCCCCCTCAGCAGTGGCAATTCAGTGCATGCAAGTCTGCGAGCGTGGGTGCGCTGGAGTTCGCGAAATTTCGACGCAGGAAAGTCGTTTCATGGCTGGTTGGCATGGGGATTTTCGGTCCTTGCTCCATCGCTGCTTGTCATGGCCATCTATTGGGCGCTTGATGCCTGGTTGGGGTGGCTGGCGGCCGTTGTATGGAGTGTGGCAGTGCTTTATGCAACGCTGGGGTTCAGGCAATTCAGTTTTCATTTCACGCAGATCAGGGATGCATTGGCTGATGGCGACGAAAATCTAGCGAGATCACTGCTGGCAAGTTGGAAACAGATTGATGCGAGTGAACTGCCGCGCAGCGAGATCGTACGTCACGTGATTGAACACTCGGTGCTATCAGCACACCGTCATGTTTTTGGTGTCTTGAGCTGGTATTCATTGTTGGCTGCCTTTGGCTTTGGTCCGGCCGGTGCCGTGCTCTACAGACTGACCGAATTTGTAGCCCGCTACTGGCGCCACACTAGCCAGACGCACCATCAACCTGTTAGCGAAGCATTGAGGCAAACAGCCAATGACGCATGGATTGTTGTCGACTGGATGCCCGCCAGAATGACGGCCTTGAGCTTTGCGGTAGTGGGTAGTTTTGAGGAAGCAATCGATTGCTGGCGCAGTCATGAACCGCGCTTTGTCGGCGACAACGATAGTGTTGTGCTGGCTGCGACCTCCGGTGCCGTGAATATTCGTCTACAGGCGGTGGACGACCAAAGCGACCAGTTCAGCGGACAAGTACCCGAACTGGCTCATTTAGCGGTTGTGGTGGGTTTGGTCTGGCGCACAGTGGTCATGTGGATGGTGTTGCTTGCCCTGCTGACACTGGCCCGCTTGTTGGGTTGATGCTCTCAATATCTTGCCGGTTGACTTAGCTCGGCGTGCAGTTCGCGGTAGATCTTGTAGCGGTTGGCGCTTATTTCACCAGCGTTGGTGTCGGATGTAACTGCTGCCAGAACGCCACACCCCGGTTCGTGCAAGTGACTGCAGTTGTAGAACTTGCAATCGGCGGCGTGGCGCTTGAGGTCGGGCATGTAGGACGCCAGCCTTGCGGCATCAATGTGATTCAGCCCAAACTCCTGAAAGCCAGGCGAGTCGATCACTGCGGTCGTCTTGGCCTTGTCCACCCAGTACCAGGTGGTGCTGGTCGTGGTGTGTTTGCCAGAGTTCAATGCCTCGGAAATCTCGCGCGTCTGTGCCAGGGCGCCTGGCGCCAGCAAATTGATTAAGGTGCTTTTGCCTGCCCCGGACGGCCCCAGCACCAGCGTCGTCTTCCCTGAGAGCAGCGCTAACAATTTCTCGCGATCCACTTGGGGGGACTGTTTGAGAGATAGGGGCAATACGCCGTAATGCATCTGCCTGTACGGCATGAGCCACTCCCAGGCGCGGTCGAAAGGTTCAATCAAGTCGCTCTTGTTCAGGGCAATGATGGGCGTGATGTGTTCGGCCTCAGCTGCAATCAGGGCGCGAGAAAGTTGACTGCTGGAAAATTCGGGCGTGGCGGCAATCAGGATCAATATTTGATCCAGGTTTGCGGCAAACGACTTGGTGCGAATGGAATCCTGGCGGTAAAGTACGTTTTTTCGTTCCTGGATCTTTTCAACCGTGCCGTCGCTGCCCGTGGCCAGCCAGAGGATCCGGTCGCCTACCAGTCCCTGGCTCCTCTTGCCGCGGGAGTGGCAGATCAGACGGTTTCCCTCGGGTGTTTCTACCAGAAAGTGGCGCCCGTAGGCGGCCACGATCAGTCCATTGTGGAGTGGTGCGGGATCCATCAACCTGTCCGTCTTGGCGATCACCGGTTCTGGAGCGTGATCCGTGCCAAGCGCTCAGAGGCCGGAGGATGTGAGTAGTAGACCTTCGCATAGACCGGGTCTGGCGTCAGTGTGGCGGCATTGTCTTCGTACAGTTTAAGCAATGCAGTGCACAGGTCCGGCCCGCTGGTCTTCGCCACCGCATAAGCATCAGCTTCAAATTCGTGCCGACGCGACAAGGATGCCAGGATAGGTGTCAAGAAGAAGCCAAAGACGGGAAGGCTCAGCATGAAAAGAAGCAGTGCCAGCCCATCGTTGGGTGCATTCAGATTGGGTTCGACTCCCAGTCCCTGGTAGAACCAGACCTGATTGGCGAGCCAGCCTACCAACGAAAAACAGAGAAGACTGAGGCCAAACATCATCAGGATGCGCTTGCCAATATGCCAATGCCTGAAGTGGCCCAATTCATGTGCCAGTACCGCGTCCACTTCCGCAGCTGAGAGTCGGGCCAGCAGCGTGTCGTAGAAGACAACCCGCTTGGCTG
>CAIPGC010000044.1 GCA_903864505.1 uncultured beta proteobacterium
GCGCAATCGCCAGCGGCGAAGACACCTGCTACATTGGTTTGCAGGTGCTCATTGGTCAACACCCCCAGCAGACAGTTAATGCCCGAGTCTTTCAGGTAACCAATGGCCGGGCGCACACCGGCCGCACTTATCACCAGATCGGCTTCCACCGTCTTGCCATTGGAGAGCTTGACTTGCAAAGGTTTGCCCGCCGTGATGGACTCAACCTTGGTGCCAGTAAATACTTGCACGCCCTTGCTCTCACACCAGTCCCTGATCATGCCGCCAGCGATCGGGCCCATCATGCGGGGCACCATGCGGTCACCCATTTCTACTACGCTCAACTGAACGCCTCGAGCTGCCAGTGCTTCCATGATGATGCAACCGATGAATCCGGCGCCCAATTGCAGCACTCGCGCACCCTTGGTGGCCAATTGCATGATTTGACGCGCATCTTCCAGCGTCCAGCAGGAGTGCACGCCGGCCGAATCGATTCCAGCAACGGGTGGACGCACCGGATGAGAGCCGGTAGCAATTAACAACGTGTCAAAGGTCAGGGTTTGCCCATTGCCAAGCGTTACATTTTTGATAGCTGCCTGCACACTGTTTACACGCGTCCTGACCACATTTATCCTCAAGTCAGTGAAGTGCGACGCCCCCTTGCGCAAGTAGGTTCCGCGCTCGTCGATATTGCCCATCAACAGGTAAGGGATGGCCATGCGAGAGTACGGCGGCTCAGGCTCATCTCCGACAAGGGTGATGGCGTCGTTAGGACTGAGCTTGCGAATGGTTTCGGCGGCGATGACACCGGCGGGGCCGGCACCGAGGATGACGTGATGGGTCATGGGGAGTCTCCAAAAAAAAAGGTTGCCGGAGTCAACTGGAACTCCAAACAACCTTGCGTTGATTGCGGCGCTACTTTACGCCGGTTTCACAGCCCCAGGCGTGCCTTGGTGGCGGCGGTGGGGCGACCTTCGCTGTCCCAGCCGCGTGCTTCGTAGTACTTGGGCAGCATCTTGGCCAGTTCGTTGAACTTGCCTTTGGCGGGTCCAGTTTTGCAGGCTCCCTCAACACTGGTCAGACGTGCAGGCAAGCTGTCGTCCTTGGCAGTGAAGCCGGCACGGTTGTTGAACTCGCGCTCCATGTTCCAGATGCGCTCACCAATCTTGGCCAGTTCTTCAATCGTGTACTGTTCACCGCAGGCCCCCTGCATTTGCGGCGCCAGATCCTGCAAGCCCCACGCAAACGTGGTGAAGATGCAAAGTCCAGACGAATCAAACGCGGCGGTCGCGTCCTGGAACGCCTTGACCAGATCGGGCTTGCCTTCGCTCTCGAGCGGATCGGTTTTGACCGGAATACCCAGCACTTCGGAAGCAATGGTGTAGCCGCGCAGGTGGCAGCCACCGCGGTTGGAAGTGGCGTATGCCAGGCCAATGCCCTGGATCGCGCGTCCGTCGTAGGCCGGAAACTCCTGACCTTTGGAAGACATCGACAACTCCGGGTGCCCGTATTTGGCCGTCAGCCGCTTGGAGCCCTGGCCGATTTCCTTGCCAAAGCCGCGGCCGTTGACCGTTTCTTCGGCCAGGAATGCAAGAGTCTGGGCCGAACCAAATTTGGCATCAATGCCAATCTGTTCCTTGGTCAGTACGCCCATCTCATAAAGCTCCATCACGGCACCCACGGTTGCACCGAAGCTGATCGGGTCGATGCCTTCTTCATTGCAGAGCAGGTTGGCGTATTGCAGCGCTTCCAAATCGTTCACGCCATTGGCGGCGCCCAAAGCCCAGGCCGCTTCGTATTCGAGGCCGCCATTGGCACCACGGTACTGTGGCTTGTTTTCAATGGTGAAGTGCCCTTCGTCCATCTTGCTGATGCGTCCGCATGCAATGGTGCAGCCAAAACAGGCCTGGTTGGTCACCAGATGCTTCTTGCCATCGGTCTTGCGCGGGGCAGCCATGGCTTCGGCTCCAATGTCCTTGGCACCTTCAAACTGGTTGTCGCGGTGGTTGCGGGTCGGCAGAGCGCCCACTTCGTTGATGACACTCATGAGGACCTGGGTGCCCATTGCGGGCAGGCCGGTGCCGGTAACTCCGTTTTCGGCCAACACCTTCTTGCCGGCCTTGACTGCCGCCATGAAGGCTTTGGGGTCACGAATATTACCTACCCCCTTGGTGCCGCGCACCGAAATGGCCTTAAGGTTCTTGCTACCCATGACGGCGCCGACTCCGGAGCGGCCAGCAGCACGGTGCAGGTCGTTGACCACCGCAGCAAACAGCACCCCGTTTTCGCCGGCCTTTCCAATGCTTGACACACGCGTTTGAGGATCCTGCGAGGCGGTCTTGATGATTTCCTCGGTTTCCCAGACGCTCTTTCCCCACAAATGAGAAGCATCACGCAACTCAGCTACGTCGTCATTGACATACAGGTAGACCGGCTTGGCCGACTTGCCTTCGAAAATGACCATGTCCCAGCCAGCCATCTTGAACTCGGCACCCCAGTAACCGCCTGAATTGGAGCAGGCAATAGCACCGGTGAGCGGGCCCTTGGTAATGACCGTGTAGCGCCCCCCGGTCGAGGCCATGGTGCCGGTCAGCGGACCAGTGGCCCAAATGATCTTGTTGTCGGCAGAAAGCGGATCGACAGTGGCCGCCACTTCTTCCACCAGGTACTTGGTACCCAGACCACGCGAACCCACATAGTCGCGCGCCCAATCCATATTAAGAGGTTCAGATTTGACAGTTCCAGCGGTCAGATTGACGCGGAGAATTTTTCCAGCCCATGACATGATGTGTTCTCCTTAAGCCGCAGAGGGCTGGTTGCCAAGCTTGTCGGCCCACTGGGCCATCTTGCCCAGACCTGTCCAATTGGCGTCAATAAACGTGATGGCGCCTGTGGGACAGGCATCGGCGCAGGCCGGGTCGCCACCGCACAGGTCGCACTTCTGCACCTTGCCGGTAGTTTCCACATAGTTGATGGTGCCAAACGGGCAGGCAATGGTACAAACCTTACAGCCCACACAAGTAGCTTCGTTGACTACTTTGGCACCCGTGGCCTTGTCCACCGTGATGGCTTCCACAGGGCATGCATGCAGGCACCACGCCTCGTCGCATTGCGTGCAGGTGTAAGGCACTTTCTTGCCGGTGTGGTGGAAGTTAAACACCTTGATGCGGGACTTGGCAGTAGCGAAAGTGCCATAGTTCTCGAAAGAACAGGCCATCTCGCACTGCATACATCCTGTGCATTTGTCGGGGTTGATGTGCAACACCTTTTGCATGCGTCTCTCCTGGGATAGTGGCCTGCAACCTATGCAAGGCCTTGCCTATGAAATGAAATACATAGCGATTGTTAGTCGTCTCACCCCAATCACACCTAGGGGTAACCCTAGTTCGATCAGGGTCAACCGACGAAATTCTCAAAATGAAACAGCTTGCGCATTGCCCAAGGGCTGCGAAAATGCGACCACTTCCGAATCAGTAACCTACCCACCATGCAAGCCCCCCCAGCCGGAGCCTCACCTGGCGACCCAACCTCGCGGCTGGCAATGATTGAACGCGCCCGACAACTGGCGATGCGCGCCGGCAGCACTGTCCCTACAGGGTGGGTCGCGCCTTGGATTGAGCGTTCCTGGCAACGCTGCCTGGGGCAGGGCTTGCAACCGCACGCTCGGGCGGTATTCGACATCGTCTCTGAGCAACAAGAGCAGCGCACGCGTGAGGCACACCAGCAGTTCGTCCATACGGCCAAACCGATCATGGAAAAGCTGGGCCATGCCATCGTTGATACACGCTACTTCGCCATTCTCACCAGCGCCGAAGGCATCGTGGTCGACACCAGCGGGCCGATTGACCGCTCAGACACGCGCGCCCATTTGCTGACACGCATCGGAACCGACTTATCGGAAATGCATGTCGGCACGACCGCCATCAGCACGGCACTCTACGAGCAGCAACCCGTTTGGCTGCATCGGGGCGAGCACTTTTTCTCTAACACCACTGCCTACAGTTGCGCCGGAGCGCCATTGCGGGGACCGAATGGAAATTGCGTTGGCATGCTGGACCTGACCGGCATCGATGCGGTTGAGCGCCCTGAACTCAAGCACCTGGTAACCCAGACCGCTTGCAAAATAGAGAACGCGTTGGTCCTGGCACAGGCGCATGCGCTGGCGCTGCGCCTGAACTGGCCGGGCAACACCCTGGGTACCGATGTCGATGGCATCGTTTGCCTGGATGCCGACGGCCTGATTGTGTCGGCCAACCCCGCGGCCCGGCAGATGGTAGGCGGGCTGGACCCGGCTACTGCCCGTGCGGGAGTCGGTGTCTATGCGGGCGATGTGTTCGGCGTTGGACTAGATCTGTTGTTTGATGCGGCAAAACGTGGCGATCACCGCCTCGAGATACCGTTGTGGAACGGTCTGCGCCTGCACGCGTTCCCCGTGCTGCGGACAAACAATAATTCTTCTTGGACCGGAGTCGATATGCCGCCCCACAACCGTCCCCTGAAAGAGGTGGAGACCGCCCTGATTCGCAAGGCGGTAACCGATGCGCGGGGCAATGTCGCGCAAGCGGCGTTGGCCCTGGGCATCAGTCGGGCCACGGTGTACCGCAAGCTGGGTAAAAAGTGAACTGCCAGGCATCTCCGGCGGAGCCCGGCCTGATTTGAAATGAGAATTGATTTGGATTGACTTGACGCAAACCAGTGCCGATCACCTCCCATACCATGCGAAGGTCCAATTAGAGGAGATGCCACCATGGCCACCAATGAAACTGTGAACTTTGAAGCACTGGATGCCTGCCACCAGCAGATCATGCAGCACTTGAACCGACTTTCGTCATTGATCCGCCGTATCAATGCGTCGGGGGTGGACCAGCAAGCTCGCCGCGAAGCCGGAGCAATCGAATCGTTCTTTTCCACCACGTCCCGACAGCACCATGCCGAAGAAGAGAAGTCGGTGTTCCCGTCGCTACTGGCCAGCGGGAAGGAAGATCTGGTGGCATCGGTACGCAGTTTGCAGCAAGACCATGGTTGGATCGAGGAAAACTGGCTGGAACTGGCGCCACAACTCAGCGCCATTGCCCTAGGCAATACCTGGACCGACACAGCCGAGTTCCTGCACTACGCCGAGGTGTTTCTGGAACTTTGCCGGGAACACATTGCGCTCGAAGAAACCCTGATTTACCCCGAATCCAAGGCGCACTGGGCCAAGGTGGTTGCCGCTCGCACGTCCCGCCCGTTCCGCGCGACGGCGTGAGCCGCTGTCTTTCTGCGGCAGTTGACCTGCGCAGCGCTTGCTCCTCAGTGTGCAGCTTCTTCAAACCTGGCATCGGGTTTGACCTTGCGAAGCAACCCAAGCATTGCGCCTTCAATGCGGTGCAATGCCTCCGGCGTATGCCCTTCGAACCGCAGCACCAGCACGGGTGTCGTATTGCTGGAGCGTAACAGCCCAAAGCCGTCGGGCCAATCCACGCGCAGTCCATCAATCGTATTGATGGCCGCAGGTGCCGCAAAACTGGCAAGTGCGACCGCCTCGGCCACCAGTCCCGGCGCCTCCCCTTCGGCGCAGCGCACATTCATCTCGGGCGTCGAAAAACTGGTGGGCAGCGCATCCAGCACGGCATTAGCATCCGGCGATTTGCTGACAATTTCCAGCAAACGACAACCCGCGTAGGTGCCGTCGTCAAAACCGAACCAGCGCTCCTTGAAGAAGATGTGGCCACTCATCTCACCGCCCAGGGGAGAATCGAGTTCTTTCATCTTGGCCTTGATCAGCGAGTGTCCGGTGCGGAACATGACCGGTACACCGCCTGCCGCTGCAATGGCTGGCGCCAGACGCTGCGAGCACTTCACGTCAAACACAATCTTCCCACCGGGCACACGACTGAGAACATCGCGTGCGAACAGGATCATCTGCCGATCGGGATAAATGTTGTTGCCCTGCTTGGTCACAATGCCCAGGCGGTCCCCGTCGCCATCAAACGCCAAACCTAATTCCGCATCGCTACTCTTGAGTGCCGCCATCAGGTCCCGCAAATTCTCGGGTTTGCTTGGGTCTGGATGGTGATTCGGGAAATTGCCATCAACCTCGCTAAACAGTTCGATCACTTCGCAGCCTATGGCGCGAAAGATGGCCGGAGCCGTTGCACCGGCAATGCCATTGCCACAGTCGACCACCACTTTGAGCGGTCGCTGCAGCTTGATATCCGAGACGATCCGTGACTGGTAGGCCGCGGTGACATCCACATGGCGCACAGAGCCTCCGTTTTTGATCACCCAGTTCTCTTTCTCCATCATGCTGCGGATGGCCTGAATCTCATCGCCATATATTGCACGCCCCCCCATCACCATCTTGAAACCGTTGTAATCCTTGGGATTGTGGCTACCGGTGACCTGAATGCCACTGGTGCATAGTGTCGTCGCAGCAAAGTACAACATCGGAGTCGTGACCCGGCCAACGTCGATTACCTCCAGTCCTACCTCCTCCAGCCCCCGCACCAGCGCAGTGCTCAGCGAGGGTCCGCTAAGGCGACCGTCGCGGCCTACCGCCACTTTGGTTTCCCCCTGCGAAAGCGCAATCGTGCCGAACGCCCTGCCGATACCTTCGGCGATTTCATCGGTGACTGTGGTCGGCACAATGCCCCGGATGTCGTAAGCCTTGTAAATGGATGCGTTGACTTTCATAGCGTTCCTTCCTGAATCAATGCGGGTTAAGTCGGTGGTTAGCGATTACGAATGGCATCCTCATACAGGGACAGATAGCTCCCTGCCGAAGAGGACCACGAGAAATCTTGCGCCATACCGCGAACCATAAGACAGCGCCATGCCGCCGGGTCACGGTAGCTTTCTACGGTTCGGATCAGTGCCTGACCCAGCGCCGTAGCGGTGGCGGGTCCGAAAATAAAGCCCGTTGCGGTATCGGTTCGCACTGCATCAGGCGACGCATCCACCACCGTGTCGGCCAAGCCTCCCACCCCACGAACCACTGGGACCGTGCCATAGCGCAGCGCGTAAAGTTGGGTCAGGCCGCAGGGTTCGAAGCGCGATGGAATAACGATGGCATCGGCTCCGGCGATCACCCGGTGCGCTTGCGGCTCATCGTACCCCAGGCGCACAGCCACGCGCTCCGGATGCGCCTTGGCGGCCGCCGCAAATGCGCTTTCGAGCGCCAAATCACCGCTGCCCTGAATCACCAACTGCGCACCCGAACTGCGCGAATCTTCCATTAAGGCCGGCAAGGCGGACAGCAGCAAGTCCAGCCCCTTCTGTGAAGTGAGACGGCTTACCACCGCAAACACTGGAGCCGTGGCATCCACCTTCAGGCACATTTCCTGTTGCAGGGCTTGCTTGCACTGTGCCTTGCCACCGAGCAGAGCAGATGAATACTGAGCGTCAATCAGGGAGTCTGCGGCCGGATTCCAAACCACACCGTCGATTCCATTAAGAATACCGCAGACCTGTGCACCCCGAGCTCGGATAACACCATCGAGCCCACAGCCAAACTCATCGGTCGCAATTTCGCGGGCGTAGCTTGGACTGACGGTGGTGACCCGGTGGGCGTACTTCAAACCTGCCTTCATGAAAGAAAACTGGCCGTGGTATTCCAGCCCCCCCGGCACCATCACCCTGGAGGGCAGATGCAGCAAGTGAAAATCGTCGACCGGAAATACGCCCTGGTACGCCAGGTTGTGGACCGTAAACACGGTGGCAGAGCTGGTTACGGGACGGCACGCCACGTAGGCGCACCCCATGGCCGCATGCCAGTCATGGGCGTGCAACACTTCCGGTGTCCAGTCAGGATCAAACTCACCCGCTGCCAGATGCGCCGCCACCCATCCCAACAGGGCAAAGCGCTGAACGTTATCCGACCATTCACTTCCGTCGGCACCCTGGTAAGGGTTGCCCGGTCGCTGGTACAGGTACGGCGCGTCAATCACGTAGACCTGGACACCGCTACCCGCCATTTTGCCCAAGCGAAGCGTCACTTGACCAGCACCAAAAACGGCACCGATAACGCACACTGTCTTTTCAGGTTTGACACCGGCAACAATAGCGGGAAGACCAGGCAAGAGCAGGCGAACATCGGCACCCGCAGCCACCAGGGCTTGTGGCAGTGCCCCCACCACATCGGCCAAGCCTCCCGTTTTGACCAGTGGAAAGATTTCGGCGGCGACATGCAAGACCCTCATACCTCAATCTTCCTCAGCATCTCCGCCGTCACCAACGTAACGCCGCCCTCACTGCGATAGAAACGCGCCGCATCCTGCTCTGCGTCCTCACCAATCACCATGCCCTCCGGAATGCTGCAGCCACTGTCCACCACCACACGGGTCAAGCGCGCCCTGCGTCCCACGCTGACACGCTGCAGCAGCACCGACCCATCAACCACCGCATAGGAGTGCACCCGCACCGTTGAAAACAGAACGGACTTGTTCACGTGTCCAGAAATGATGCAACCGCCTGACACCATGGATTCAATTGCAGTGCCACACCGGTTTCCCGTGTTGTGCACGAATTTCGCCGGCGGCACCTGAGACTGGTAGGTCCAGATCGGCCAATGCTGATCGTACAGGTTGAGTTGGGGCTCGGTCGCGGTCAGATCCATATTGGCTTCCCAATAGGCATCGATGGTCCCTACATCACGCCAGTAGGACGTTTTGTGACCGTCCGATACGCAACTCAACTCAAATGGATGGGCAGCGGCCTGTGCGTTGCGCACGGCGTTGGGAATGATGTCCTTGCCAAAATCGTGGCTCGAGGAGGGGTCGGCGGCATCGCGAGCAAGTTCCCGGTAAAGATAGGCGGCGTTGAAGATGTAAATACCCATACTCGCCAGCGACTGATCGGGGTGGTCCGGCATCGCCGGCGGATCCGCCGGCTTCTCCATGAACTCGGTGATCATGTTGCTTTCATCGACCGCCATCACACCAAAGGCACTGGCATCCGCTCTTGGAACCGCGATGCACGCAACTGTGCATTCGCGTCCTTTGTCAACGTGATCAGCCAGCATCATGGCGTAATTCATCTTGTAGACATGGTCGCCAGCAAGCACCAGTATGTACTCTGGGCCATAGCTTTCCAAAATGTCCCGGTTCTGATGGACTGCATCTGCTGTACCCGAGTACCAGCTTTCGTCGTCGTTTCTCTGCTGCGCCGGCATCAGATCGACAAATTCGTTCATCTCCGGCTTCATGAAGGCCCAACCGTGTTGCAAATGCCGCAACAAGCTGTGGGACTTGTACTGGGTGATCACACCAATGCGGCGAATGCCAGAGTTCAGGCAGTTGGAGAGTGCAAAATCAACGATGCGAAACTTGCCGCCGAAGAGGACAGCGGGTTTGGCCCGGCGATCAGTAAGGTTCATCAGGCGACTTCCGCGCCCTCCGGCAAGCACCAGCGCAATGGTTCGTTTGGGCAGTTCCAAGCCTAGCGCTAACTCTTGCGGTTTCATCGTGTATCCTTTTCAACAATTGCTACTTCGGGTTAACACTTACATCTTAATGTCTATAGCGGCCCTTCCCAGAGAAGTTCCCAAATAGTTAGCACGTGCGAGAAATGACTGCATGCACGAACAGATTCAAAGGAAATCCCTGTGAACTCCGGCCTACCGATTGCCAAGCATGCCCTGGCAGCCCTGATTGAAGAGAATCTACTCAACACCGTTGGAGTTGCTTCCGACGATGCGACCCGCACGGATTTGATGCTCGCCGTGGCGCAGGTCGCGCGGCAACAACTCTCCCAGCGCTGGGTTGAAACCCAGGCCAGGGAGCGCGCGCAAAAGGCTCGTCGGGTGGTCTACCTGTCGATGGAGTTCCTGATGGGGCGCACGCTCTCGAATGCGCTGGCGGCACTCAATCTGACGGGTGGAGCACGGCAGGGGCTGGTGCAGCACGCCCAGACCCTGGAAGACATTGCGGACCGGGAACCGGACGCCGCTTTGGGCAATGGAGGTCTGGGGCGACTGGCAGCTTGCTTTCTGGACTCCATGGCCACCGTAGGCCTGCCTTCATTTGGTTATGGTATTCGCTATGAGTACGGAATGTTTGCGCAAGCCGTGATGAACGGCGCGCAAGTCGAGTACCCGGACCCCTGGCTGCAGGATGGTACCCCCTGGGAATTTCCGCGCGCTGACATTTCCTACCCGGTGTGTTTTGGCGGGTGGGTGGAGCACATCAATGGCGAGGCCAAATGGCGACATGCCGGCGAAGTGGCTGCCAAGGCCTACGACATGGTGGTTCCGGGTCACGCAACCACCCATGTCAGCACCTTGCGCTTATGGAAAGCCGTCGCCCCGGCCCACATTGATCTGAGCGCTTTCAATACGGGAGACTATGCCCGCGCGGCCAGCACTAAGAATGAATTCGAGAACATTTCCTGGGTGCTGTACCCCAACGACAGCACCCCGGCAGGGAGGGAACTGCGGCTCAAGCAGGAATATTTCTTTGTGGCGGCATCCATTCAGGATCTGGTCAAACGCCACCTGAGCGAGCACCCCACGCTGGACAACCTGGCGGACAAGGTAGCCATTCACCTCAACGATACCCACCCGGCCATTGCGGTCGCCGAATTGATGCGACTGCTGTGCGATGAGCACCGCATGGACTGGGATACCGCATGGCAGTTGTGCGGCAGAACGTTCTCGTACACCAACCACACTCTCATGCCCGAGGCCCTGGAGACATGGCCGGTGAGTCTCATGCAGCACGTGCTGCCGCGTCATCTGGACATCATTTTCCGCATCAATAAGGAGTTCCTGGAAATCGCAGCGCACTTTCGCCCTGGCGACAACGGTTTTCTGGAACGCCTGTCACTGATTGACGAACATGGCGAACGCAAAGTGCGCATGGCCCACCTGTCCGTAGTCGGAAGCCACAAGGTCAATGGCGTGTCGGCATTGCACTCTGATCTGCTGGTGATGACGATCTTCCACGAGTTCTACGAACTCTGGCCCGAACGATTCACCAACATGACCAACGGTGTAACGCCACGGCGTTGGCTGGCTCAGGCCAACCCAGGCTTGTCCCGGTTGCTCGACGAGACCCTGGGAACCCATTGGCGACTGGACCTGGACCAGCTCAAAGGCCTGAACGCTTACCGCAGGGACCCTGAGTTCCAGAAAAAATTCCGGGACACCAAGCGTGCCAACAAGGTGCGGCTTGCGGCCTACATCGAGCGCACCACCGGAACCCGAGTCAACCCCGACAGCCTGTTTGATGTGCAGGTCAAGCGCATCCATGAATACAAACGGCAGTTGCTCAACGTCTTGCATGTAGTCACACGCTACCAGGCCATCCTGGCAAATCCGGAGATCGACTGGGTTCCCCGCACTGTGATCTTTGCCGGCAAGGCCGCCTCCAGTTACCACGCCGCCAAATCAATCATTCGATTAATCCACGATTTAGGTAACGTGGTGAATAACGACCCGCGCATCGGCGACCTCCTCAAAGTGGTATTTATTCCCAACTACGGTGTATCGGTGGCCGAGATCATCATGCCGGGAGCGGATTTGTCGGAGCAGATTTCTACCGCCGGCACCGAAGCATCTGGCACCGGCAACATGAAGCTGGCGCTCAACGGCGCGCTCACCATCGGAACCGATGACGGGGCCAACATCGAAATACGCCAAAACGTCGGCGACGAAAACATATTCATCTTTGGCCTGAAAACGCCGGAAGTTCGGGCACTGCGTCTGAGCGGCTACCAGCCCATGCGGTACTACGATACTTTGCCTGCCCTCAAGGTCGTGCTGAACGCGATTTCGGCCGGCGAATTTTCACCCGATGAACCGTCCCGTTACCGCGCCTTGATCGAGTCCCTGCCCTGGGGTGGAGACCACTACCTGCTGCTGGCCGACTATGAGTCCTATGTAGCCACACAAAAGCAGGTCGATGCGGTGTTTCGCCAACCGGCGCTGTGGTGCGAGCGCGCCATTTCGAACGTAGCCGGGATGGGAGTCTTTTCATCGGACCGAACCATTCGGGAATATGCGAGCAAGATTTGGAACATCACGCCGGTAAAATTGTGAACACCTCTTCACCACCCATCCATCAATCCAGTTCCCTGTTGAAATCGCGCGACGTAGAGTTGATTTGCAATGGCAGTCACGGCGACCCGTTTTCGGTACTGGGTCCGCATACCTGCGCGCACGGCAAGATCTCCATTCGGGCATTCTTACCCACTGCCGTGCAGGTTCGCGTGCTTGAGCTCACGGGTCAAAAAGTGCTTGGCTCGCTCAAACGCCGCCACGTCGACGGATTTTTCGAGCAGTCTATCGATCTCGCACCGGGCACCCCCTACCAGTTGCTTGTGCAGTGGGGAGCGGGGCCGGAGGCCGTGTTGGAGGACCCCTACCGCTTCGGAATGGTGCTGGGCGAGATGGATGTCTGGTTGCTGGGAGAAGGCACCCACCTGCGGCCCTATGAAATATTGGGTGCTCACCCGCGCGAGATGGCTGACACCCTGGGCACCAGCTTTGCCGTGTGGGCCCCGAACGCATCGCGCGTCAGCGTCATCGGTGATTTCAACCACTGGGATGGCAGACGCCACCCGATGCGCTTGCGGCGCGAGTGCGGGGTGTGGGAAATCTTTATTCCGGAGATCGGCCTGGGCGCGAAGTACAAGTTCGAAATTCGCACAGCTAACGGACATGTTCTGCCGGCCCGGGGCGACCCGTATGCGCGGCAGGCCGAACTCCGGCCCGCCACCGCCAGCATCGTGGCTGCCATGCCCGCCTTGCTGGCATCGTCGCCGCAGCGGCGCATGGCCAACGCGCTCAATGCTGCAGTCAGCATTTACGAAGTACATCTCGGATCCTGGCGACGTGTGGTGGACTCGTCTACCGGTTTGCAGCGCTGGCCCACATGGGACGAAATGGCCGAACTGCTGGTGCCCTATTGCCAGGACATGGGCTTCACGCACCTCGAACTTTTGCCGATCACCGAACACCCGTTCGACGGATCCTGGGGTTATCAGCCGGTCGGCCTGTACGCCCCAACTTCGCGTTTTGGCAATGCCGATGGGTTCGGCCGCTTTGTTTCGCGTGCGCACGCTTGCGGCATCGGTGTGCTGCTGGACTGGGTACCGGCGCACTTTCCAACCGATGCCCATGGCCTGGGCAATTTTGATGGCACGCATCTCTACGAATATGCCGACCCGCGGGAAGGTTTCCACAACGACTGGAATACGCTGATCTACAACTTGGGACGTACCGAAGTGCGCAACTTTCTGATCGGCAATGGGCTGTACTGGTTGGAACGCCACGGCGTCGACGGCCTGCGGGTGGATGCAGTAGCGTCCATGCTGTACCGTGATTACAGCCGAAAGGCCGGCGAATGGATTCCCAACAAGGACGGTGGTCGCGAAAATCTGGAAGCCATTGCTTTTCTCAAGCGCATGAACGAAGTGGTGGGGGTCGAACGTCCCGAAGCCATTACGCTGGCTGAAGAATCCACTGCGTTCCCGGCCGTGTCACGCCCAACCTTCGACGGCGGACTGGGCTTTCACTACAAGTGGAACATGGGATGGATGCACGACACCCTGCAGTACATCGAACGCGACCCGATCTACCGCAAGCACCACCACAACGAGATGACGTTTGGTCTGGTCTATGCGTTTAACGAGAATTTTGTACTGCCCATTTCTCACGATGAGGTGGTGCATGGAAAGGGCTCGCTACTGGCCAAGATGCCGGGCGACCGCTGGCAGCAATTTGCCAACCTGCGCGCGTACCTGGGCTTCATGTTTGGCCACCCGGGTAAAAAACTGCTCTTCATGGGCTGCGAGTTTGCGCAACAAGACGAATGGAACCACGATCAGAGCTTGGACTGGCATCTGCTGGAGCAACCGCAGCACGCGGGTGTACAAGGTCTCGTGCGAGATTTGAACCACCTGTATCAGTCCCGGCCGGCGCTGTACCAGCGTGATTTTGATCCTTCCGGTTTTGAGTGGATTGACCATAACGACGCCGCACATTCGGTGCTGAGTTTCATTCGGCATGGCGACGATCCGGGCAAATTCATCGTGGTGGTGTGCAACTTCACCCCCACAGTGCACCAAGGTTACCGATTAGGTGTGCCGCAAAACGGCGTTTACCGCGAGTGCCTGAACACAGACTCGGCCCACTATGGCGGCTCCAATGCGGGCACTCCGCTGGGTGTGGCTACTGCAGAGCCCGTGGCATGGCAAGGCAAATCGCACTCCATCGTTCTAACCCTTCCACCGCTAGCAACGGTCATGCTCGAATGGAATGCATAATTAATACCCCATTGACGGAAGGCAAGCCCTGGCCCATGGGCGCCACATGGGACGGCCACGGTGTCAATTTTGCTGTGTTTTCCGCGCATGCACAAGCCATGGACCTGTGCCTGTTTGACGAATCCGGCACGGTTGAACTATCGCGCAAACGCTTGACTGCGCACACCAGTGATGTGTGGCACGGCTACCTGCCAGGTGCGACACCCGGCCTGATTTACGGCCTGCGTGCCCACGGACTGTGGGACCCGGCCCATGGCCACCGGTTCAACCCCCACAAGCTGCTGCTCGACCCCTACGCCCGTGACCTGGTGGGGCATTTCAACTGGGTTGATGAGCACTTCGGCTTCGACCCGCTGCACCCGGACCAAATGGACACACGCGACAATGCCGGCGCGGCGTTGAAAGCAAGGGTAGTACACGACGATTTCGACTGGGGAAACGATCACGCCCCACACGTGCCGCTGCACGACACCGTGCTGTATGAATTGCACGTCAAGGGATTTTCGCGCACAAATCCCGCGGTACCGCATGCCTTGCGCGGAACCTACGACGGACTGGCCCATGAAGCTTCGCTGGACCACATCCGCAGGCTGGGTGTCACCACCCTGAGTCTTCTGCCAGTACACCATGCGATTGATGAACAACGACTGACCCGCTCTGGCTTATCGAACTACTGGGGTTACAACACCCTGGCGTTCTTTGCGGCCAACGCCGCCATGGCATCGGGCCAACACTGGCAGTCTGCACGCGATGAATTCCGCTCCATGGTCAAGTCGCTGCACGCGCACGGCCTCGAGGTCCTGCTCGATGTGGTGTTCAACCACACAGCGGAGTCCGACGAGACCGGTCCGCACCTGAGCTTTCGCGGCCTGGACAATGCCAGCTACTATCGCCTGCGTTCAGACAACCATGCTCTGTACGAAAACTACAGCGGCTGCGGCAATACCCTTGACATCCGCCAACCCCGTGTGCTGCAGATGGTGATGGACAGCCTGCGCTATTGGGTCAGCGCCATGCATGTGGATGGCTTTCGCTTTGATCTGGCACCGGTGCTGGGCCGAGGCGACCACGGGTTTGAGCGTGGCGGGGCATTTTTTACCGCCATTGCGCAGGACCCCATTCTTTCTCGCGTCAAGATGATTGCAGAGCCGTGGGATACCGGCCCCGGAGGCTACCAGGTGGGAGGTTTTCCGCGCGGATGGATGGAATGGAACGACCGCTTTCGCGATGTCATGCGCGGCTATTGGATGCGTGCCCACGAGCCCCTGCGCACGCGGGGCGATTTCGCGATGCGATTGTGCGGCTCGTCCGATCTGTACCAGCACCACCAGCGGCGCCAGCGCCCACCGACTGAGTCCGTTAATTACATTGTGTCGCACGACGGTTTCACCCTGCTCGACCTGGTGAGCTACGACGAGCGCCACAACCTGGCCAACGGTGAAGGCAACCGTGACGGACATGGCGATAACCTCAGCCGCAACTGTGGCGAAGAGGGTCCCAGCATCAACCCGGTTGTCAATGCGCTGCGCGCTCGCCTGCAGCGTGCGATGCTGGCCACGACCCTGCTGGCCCAGGGCACACCGATGCTGTGCGCCGGTGACGAAATGGGCCACACACAGGACGGCAACAACAACCCCTACTGTCAGGACAATGAAATTGCCTGGATCAACTGGTCGACCGCTGACCGCGATTTGACCCGCTTTACGCAGTGGGTGCTGTCACTGCGTCGGCAACTGCTGCCGTTCGGCAACCACTGGTACAGCGGCGACCCGGATGAGCGCGGCCTCCCCGATCTGGCCTGGCTACAGCCGGACGGACAGACGCTCCAGGGCCAGGCCTGGAATGAAACCCACAACTGTCTGCTCGGATGCTTCATAGGACAGCCCGGTCGAGCCGATGCCCCGATGCTGCTGTTGCTGAATGCGGGCTCGACCGACGACACCTTTGCGCTTCCACCGGGCCATTGGCAGGGGGTACTGGATACTTCGCTGAGCCAAGGCACCTGCAATTGGCGCATCGAGGGACAGGCTCCCGTACGCATACCCGCCCACAGCCTGTTGTTGCTGATCACCTGTGGCACGCCACTGGAATACCTGGCATAGCGCCTGGGTCCCATTCCTAACCTACCGCCTTCTCCATGACACTCCCCCGTGCCAGCGGCGTATTGCTGCATATCACCTCTCTGCCCGGCCCGTACGGAAGCGGTGACCTGGGGCCCGGGGCCTACCACTTTGTGGATTGGCTAATCAGCGCCAGACAGAGCTTGTGGCAAATTCTGCCGCTGGGAGGAATAGGGCCTGGCAATTCGCCGTACATGAGCAGTTCGGCATTTGCCGGCAATGTGCTTCTGATTGACCTGGCCGAACTGCAGCATCACGGTTGGCTCACAGCCGCCGATCTCGTAGCCCCTTCGGACTTTCATGACGCGCGCGTGCAGTTTGGTGCCGTGGTGCCGTGGCGAATGGCCCGCCTGGAGCGTGCGGCGGGTGCCTTCGCGCAATCTCCTCAGGCATCAGACCAGGCTGACCATGCTGCATTTTGCGAGATCCAGGCCAGTTGGCTGGACGACTACGCACTGTTCATGGCGCTGGACGAAGTGCAAGGACACAAGCGCTGGGGCGACTGGCCTAGGCCGCTGGCCCAGCGTGATCCGGCAGCGCTGCAGCAGATCGCCGAGACTCACGCTGCGCGCATCGCGTTCTGGAAATTTTGCCAGTGGTGTTTCTTCCGGCAGTGGCGGCGCCTGCGCACCTATGCCAACGACCGCGGCATTCAGATCGTCGGCGACGCCCCTATCTTCATTGCCCACCAGAGCGCCGAAGTGTGGGCGCGCCAGGAACTGTTTGAGCTCGATGCCGATGGTCACGCCACCGTGGTGGCAGGTGTGCCACCCGACTTTTTCAGCGCCACCGGCCAGCGCTGGGGCAACCCCTTGTACCGCTGGAGTGCCCATGCGGCCGAGGGCTACGGCTGGTGGACCGAACGGGTGCGGCGCATCTTCGAACTGGTGGACGTTGTTCGGATCGACCACTTCCGCGGCTTTGCGGGGTATTGGGAGATACCTGCCAGTGAAGCCACAGCCGTTCACGGACGCTGGATGCCCGGACCCGGCGCACCGCTGTTCAACGCAATCCATGCAGCCTTGGGTCCGCTGCCCATCATCGCCGAAGACCTGGGCATCATCACGCCCGATGTAGAGGCTTTGCGCAGCACACTGGGGTTTCCCGGCATGCGCATACTGCAGTTTGCCTTTGGGCAAGGGCAGACTGAGGACAACCTAAACACCTACCTGCCCCACAACTACGAAGCCAATACGGTGGCCTACACCGGTACCCATGACAACAACACAACCCTGGGCTGGTGGGCTGAGATTTCAGCCGCGATGCGCCAGCACGTGTGCGACTATCTGGGTGTCGACGAACACGACATTCACTGGAGCCTGATCCGCGCAGCCAGCGCCAGTGTGGCGAACACGGTGATCCACCCGATGCAGGACGTGTTGGGGCTGGACGGTACGCACCGCATGAACAGGCCTGGCATGGCGGGTGAGAACTGGGAGTGGCGCTTCTCCTGGAGTCAAGTGGTACCACTGCACGCCGAACGTCTGGCCCATTTTGGCACCATGTACCGGCGTGAGCCTGTAAGAAAATAGGCTTCCAGCTCCCGCGCAACCTGCGTCAGGGGCTCTATTTTCGATAGCGCCCCATGCCTCAAACCCTGAAAGAATTTCTCGCGCACCATCGTATTCATGAGGTGGAGTGTGTCATCCCAGACATGACCGGCATTGCCCGCGGCAAAATACTGCCGCGTGACCTGTTCCTCTCTGCCGGCGAAATGCGCCTGCCCAAGAGCGTGCTGCTCAACACCGTCAATGGGCAGCAGCCCGACAACGGCCCGTTTGTGGGTGACACCGACCCCGACATGGTCTGCATCCCAGACCCCAGCACCGTGCGCATCGTGCCCTGGGCGGCGGAGCCGGTGGCGGTGGTGATTCACGACTGTCAGGAATGGGACGGCTCCCCGGTGCAACTCTCCCCACGCGGTGTGCTGCGACGGGTGCTCGAACTGTACAAAGAACAGGACTGGCACCCGATCGTCGCGCCCGAAATGGAGTTCTACCTGGTAGCGCGCCAGCACAATCCGCACGAACCGCTGCAGCCGCCACTGGGGCGCACAGGAAAGCCCGAAGCCGGGCGGCAAAGCTATTCGATCGATGCGGTCAACGACTTCGATCCATTCTTCATGGAACTATCCTCGTTTTGCAGCCAGCACAGGCTGGGCGTGGAGACACTGATTCATGAGGCAGGGCCGGGACAGATGGAGATCAATTTTTCGCACGGCGAGCCCATGGACTTGGCCGACCGCGTGTTCCTGTTCAAGCGCACCGTGCGTGAAACGGCGCTGCGCCACGGAATTTTTGCCACCTTCATGGCTAAACCGATGGAGCAGGAACCTGGCAGTGCCATGCATATCCACCAGAGCATCAACGACGCGTCGGGGCACAACATCTTCAGCGAAAAGGATGGCAGCGCCAGTGCGCTGTTCATGCACTACATCGCAGGGCTACAGGCCTACATTCCAACGCTGATGCCGATGTTTGCGCCGTATGTGAATTCGTACCGTCGACTTTCGCCTTTCATGTCGGCCCCCATCAACGTGCGCTGGGGACACGACAACCGCACCTGCGGTATCCGCGTGCCAAAATCCGGACCAGAATCTCGTCGCGTGGAAAACCGGGTGCCCGGTGTGGATGTCAACCCTTACTTGGCCATGGCTGCCACACTGGCCTGTGGCTACCTGGGCATGCGTGACAAGCTCAAGCCCAGCGAACCCACCACCAACAGCGCCTGGAACGTCAGCCACGAACTGCCGCGCCACCTGGAAGATGCCATCAGCGCGATGCACGCCTGTGCGTCCATGCGTGAAGTGCTCAGCCCGGCTTTTGTCGAAGCCTTCTGCGCAGTGAAAGAACTCGAGTACGCCACCTACAATCGCGTCATCAGCTCGTGGGAGCGTGAGCATTTGCTGCTGCTGGTGTAAATGGCCGCCATGCAAAACGCAGCCATGACTCCAGCAAGAACCGGCATTGCTCCACGGCGAATCACCGACCTGCTCGCACGTGAACGCCTGACCTATGCCGAGCGCAACCCGAAGTCCAAAGTACAGGCCAAACGTGCTGCACAGCATCTGCTGTTTGGGGTGCCATTGCACTGGATGAGCGACTGGGGCACACCGTTTGCACTGCAGGTTGCCTCGGCCCAGGGGGCACACCTGACGGACCTGGACGGCCACATCCTGGCCGATTTTTGTCTGGGCGACACCGGCGCCATGTTTGGCCATGCACCAGCGGCCGTATCACAAGCACTGCAAGCCCAGGCCACTCGCGGGTACTCCACCATGCTGGCCAGCGAGGATGCCGCAGTCGTGGCCGAAGCCCTGGCGACTCGCTTTGGTTTGCCACTGTGGCAGTTCGCCATGACCGCCACCGACGCCAACCGCTTTGTGCTGCGCTGGATTCGCGCCGCCACCGGGCGCAAGGTGTTGCTGGTGTTTAATGGCTGTTACCACGGCACGGTCGAAGACGTGTTTGTCGATCTGGTCAACGGCCAGGCGGTGCAGCGCGACAGCCTTCTTGGCCAGGTGCACAACCTGCTGGGAACCACCCGCGTAGTCGAGTTCAATGACCTGAACGCACTGGAGGAAGCTCTGGCTCCGGGCGATGTGGCCTGCGTGCTGGCCGAACCGGTCATGACCAACATCGGTATGGTGCTGCCCCAACCCGGTTTCTGGGAGCAGGCGCAGACGCTGATCCAGCGCCATGGTGCCATGCTGGTGATGGACGAAACGCACACTATCAGCAGCGGGCCTGGTGGCTATGCACGCGCGCACGCGTTGCACGCCGATGCAGTGGTGGTGGGTAAACCGCTGGGCGGGGGTATGCCCTGCGCAGCCTACGGCTTTAGCGCTGCGCTGGCCGAACGCGTGGTCGCATCCAAGCACAACGCACCACCTGGGCACTCGGGCATCGGCACCACATTGACGGCCAACCTGCTGGCCATGGCCGCGATGCGCGCAACGCTCACACAACTGATGACACCCGCCGTCTACGCGCCCATGCATGCACGCGCCACCACCCTGGCTGATGGACTGCGCGCTGCCATCGACCAGCACTGCTTGCCCTGGTGCGTGACGCAGGTGGGTGCACGCGTGGAGTTCCAGTTCTGCGCCACGCCGCCCATCAACGGTACCGAGGCGGGTGCAGCGATGGACCCGGCCCTGGAGCATGCAATTCACCTCTTCCTGCTAAACCGCGATGTACTGATCACGCCTTTCCACAACATGATGCTGATCTGCCCGGACACCACCGATGCCGACGTACAGCGCCTGTGCACGGCCTTTGCAGGTGCACTGCTGGAACTGGCTGACTATGGCAAAACATGAACCACCCCATGCCACCAGAGTGCTAGACTCGATGCTCCCTTCAGCCTCTGGATAGATACCATGAACCGCTGCTTCTCCCCCTCTCCCCTACGCACAGCACCCCTGCTGGTGGCATCACTGTTGGCATTGGTGCAACTGGCAAGTCTGGCCCAAACCGTGGGACGACCCATTCCACCCAACGCGCAACGCGGCGTTCTGGTAGTCACCCAGCCGCCCAACATCGTGCTCAATGGCAATCCCGATCGCCTGTCGCCCGGCGCGCGCATCCGAGGCGGCAACAACCTGCTGGTGGTCTCGGGCAGCCTGGTCGGACAAACGCTGCTCGTGCGTTACGTACGCGAACCGCAGGGCCAGGTGCATGAAGTCTGGATACTGACCGAAGCCGAAGCCCGGCAAGCGACGCCGCAGCCGTAGCCGCTGCGCCCCGGTTTTTATAGCGTTTTAGGCCGCAGGCCCGCACCGAACGTGCGTGAACTGCTCCTCAATCAATAGCATCCCTGGAGGCCATGATGGCCAAAAAAGTATTTATCAAGACCTTTGGTTGCCAGATGAACGAGTACGACTCCGACAAAATGGTGGACGTGCTGGGTGCCGCCCAAGGCTACGAGGCCACCGACAACGTCGACGAGGCCGACCTGATTCTGTTCAACACCTGCTCGGTTCGCGAAAAGGCGCAGGAAAAGGTGTTTTCCGATCTGGGTCGCATCAAGCACCTCAAAGCCAAGGGGGTGCAGATTGGCGTGGGCGGATGCGTAGCCAGCCAGGAGGGGGCCGAGATCATCAAGCGAGCGCCCTTTGTGGACGTTGTGTTTGGTCCCCAGACCCTGCACCGCCTGCCCGAGCTGCTCAACGCCCGCACGGCGCAGAACCGTCCGCAGGTAGACATCAGTTTCCCGGAAATCGAAAAGTTCGATCACCTGCCCCCCGCCAAGGTGGATGGCGCATCGGCCTTTGTGAGCATCATGGAGGGCTGCTCCAAGTATTGCAGCTACTGCGTGGTGCCCTACACCCGAGGGGAAGAGGTAAGCCGGCCGTTTGAAGATGTCCTGGTGGAAATTGCCGGGCTGGCGGATCAGGGAGTCAAAGAGGTCAACCTGCTGGGCCAGAACGTGAACGCCTGGCGCGC
>CAIPGC010000045.1 GCA_903864505.1 uncultured beta proteobacterium
ATCATTCCCATCCAGTCCGTGAATCTGGTTGGCGAGGATACAACAGGGTTTTCGCTGTACGAAAAAGCGGTGAAGATTTATCCGCGCTCGGTGAGCGGCCAATTTGCACGCCTGCGCTGGGTGATGGTGTGGGTGACGCAGCTAATTTTTTACGGCCTTCCCTGGTTGCAATGGAATGACAGACAGGCCATGCTTTTTGATCTGGTTGAACGGCGCTTTTATGTCTTTGGGCTGGTTCTACATCCGCAGGATTTCATATATCTGGCGGTATTGCTGATCGTTGCCGCCCTGGCGCTGTTCTTCTTCACCGCAGTCGCTGGACGACTGTGGTGTGGGTACGCTTGTCCACAGTCGGTTTACACAGAAATTTTCCTGTGGGTGGAGCGTCGTACGGAGGGCGATCGCCAGGCGCGCATGCGGCTGGATGCGGCACCGTGGAGCATTCAGAAGATGGCGCGCAAGGGATCCAAGCAGTTGGCGTGGATAGGTATCGCCTTGATTACCGGACTGACGTTTGTAGGTTATTTTTCATCGATCCGAGGTTTGCTGTCTGAGTTGTTGAGTTTGACCCTCTCATCCTGGGAGTGGTTCTGGATACTCTTCTACGGTCTGGTCACCTATGGCAACGCCGGCTTTATGCGAGAGCAGATCTGCAAGCACATGTGCCCCTATGCACGCTTTCAGAGTGCGCTCATTGACATGGACTCCATGGTGATCGCTTACGACGAACGGCGCGGAGAGAGCCGTGGTTCACGCCCGCGTGGAGCCGATTCAGCAGCTTCGGGTCTGGGCGACTGCATTGATTGCACACTGTGTGTTCAGGTATGTCCGACGGGTATCGATATCCGCAAGGGTCTGCAAAACGAATGTATTGCCTGCGCAGCGTGCATCGATGTCTGCGATCAGGTAATGCTCAAGATGGACTACCCCAAGGGCCTGATCCGCTACACGTCGGGCAATGGGCTTGTGCAGGGGCTAAACGCGCGCCAGATCATCAGAAGAGTCAACCGACCGCGGGTATGGATATACGGTGCTTTGCTTCTGCTGGTGTGCTGTGCCTTCACGTACAACCTGACCACACGCACGAGTTTCTCGGTGGACGTCATCAAGGACCGTGGCGCCCTGGCACGCGAAGTGGGACAAGGCGAAATCGAGAATGTCTATCGTTTGCAGATCATGAACGGACTCGAGCAGGCGCAGCGCTACACCGTCAGCGTCAACGGGCTGCCCGGTCTGCGTATTTCCTCCGACCCACAACTGGAAGTGCAAGCCGTTGGCATTGCATCTTTACCGATTCGCCTGACGCTGCCGCCAGAACTCGCTGCAAAGAGTCGCGGAAAGACGCTGCCGATTGTGTTCGAAGTGCAAAACTCTTTTAACGGCAGAGCTGAAAGTCGGCAAGAGAAATCAACCTTCTATGTGCTTCCTTAGGCACCCCACTTTCCTTCTATTCAGTTGGACATCATGGCAACCATAATCCAGATAGCAAATCCGTCGAAGACTGGGCAATCTCGCTTTGCACTGTGGGATCTTGGTTTTCGCCCCTTCTACCTTCTTGCCAGCAGCTTCGCAGCATTTTCCGTATTTGTCTGGGCGCTGCAGTTCAGCGGCTTTCTGCCATATGCCTATCTGCAAGGACCGATGTGGCATGCCCACGAGATGCTGTTTGGATTCGCGCTGGCCGTTATGACCGGGTTTTTGTTGACGGCGGGGCAGAACTGGTCCGGGCAACCCACCCCCAAAGGCCCCTACCTCGTCGCTCTCGCGGCTTTGTGGCTAGCGGGTCGAGTTTTGGTGCTCTCACCTTGGGTGTGGCTCGCCGCGGGGGTCAATGTCGCATTTCCATTGGCAGTTGCAATTGCCTTGGGCATACCGCTGTACCGGGCCCGCAACCGCCGCAACTACTTCTTTGTCGCACTGCTCCTAATCATGGCGCTGGCCCAACTCGTAGTGCACTTGAATGCACTGGGTGCTTTGCGCATTCCCGGCTGGGCAGGGATTTCGCTGGGGCTTGATGTGATGTTGTTTGTGCTTTGCGTCATGGGCGGCAGGGTGATTCCCATGTTCACCAACAATGCAATCCCCGGGGCAAAGGCGGAACGTCGCCCATCGGTGGAAAAACTTGCATTGGGTTTGGTGCTGTTGCTTACATTTGCAGATGCAATGCAGGTCTCTGGCGCCTGGCTTGCGCTTCTGTGCGTGTTAGCTATGCTGGCCCATCTGACGCGCTTGTGGCTGTGGCAACCATGGAAGACCTTGAACACTCCACTGGTATGGGTACTGCACGCAGCTTATGCGTGGATTACGTTGCACCTCGCGTTTCGTGCCATGGCTGCGATGGAGTGGATTTCGGCATCGGTTTCCAGCCATGCGCTGACCGCAGGTGCGATTGGCACAATGGTCATCGGCATGATGACGCGCACGGCACTAGGCCACACGGGAAGAAAACTTGTCGCTCGAAAAACTGAAGTGGCCTGTTACGCCTTGGTAACTTTGGCCGCAGTGGTGCGCGTCTTCGTTCCTTTGCTGAATCCCCATTGGATCAGTGATGCCGTCCTGGTGTCAGCACTACTGTGGTCAAGCGGCTTTGCCCTTTACACGTGGCGCTATTGGCCTGTGCTCAGTCGCGAATTCTGAAGTCGACATCCATATTGATGCAGATTCATCCTGAGCGCCTTCGTGCGAAATGCTTTAGCGCGTGTAAGTGAAATGGCCACTACCAGTGGCAGGCGTGGTTGTGCGTAACGCTTAGCTGTTTTCGCTGGTCTTTAGTGTGAGCGAGTCAGTTTCCGCTCCTGAATGCACTGGAGCCGATCAGGACCAAATTTCATTGCTCCGGACCGAGTGACTGGAATGGAGAAATCGGTTCGCGCTATGACTCCAATGGAGGCGACATCAGGAACGGCAGGACCTGGTCAATTGGAGGTGCACGTCTTGGCGGACTCGACGCTCCATTGCTGACCGTCGATCAACAGCAGCGAATGGCCGGAATGAAGCATACGGAATACACGTCATTGCGCCCGCGATTGACGTTGTGATTGATGACCGCATGTTTCGATGTGGTTTTGATATTTGAATGCCAGCAACGCAGCGAAGCGGTCACTGGGCATGCCCGTATAGTTGGCGGTCGTTAAGGTCACCTGATATGAAACAAAGGAAACACCTTAGTGCGCCCAATTTCATTCAACAGTACAGATGTCTGCTTTGCCGAAGTTCAGCGATCAGCCTGAAATGGGTGGCCCGCATTGAGTTGACGATCCGCGGTGAGGCCTAACCAATGTGCCAGCGGACTGCCTTTGGCAGCCGCTGAACTCAAACGTTAGGCATCGCAACCTACCCCTTTCCGTGTCCACATCGAGAGTCAATCAGCCACACTTTTCGTCCAAAATATCCCGCAACCAACGAAACCGAAGACAATGAAAAACAGCTTGCTTACTACAGCTCCGAGAATCCTGCTTGGACTAATCTTCCTAGTTGGTGCCATCGACGGCTTTTCGTTCATTTTCACTGGCTCACACCTCATACACCCGCCAACGTCTGACAAGGGCCTCGCATTCGAAGCAGGGTTGAAGGCGGCCGGGTTCTTCTGGCCCCTGATGAAGACAGTTGAAATGGTTGGCTCACTCTGCCTTCTCACGAACAAGGTGCCAGTGCTTGGCTTGGCTTGGCTCTACTTTCGCCCATCATTACCGTCATCGTACTCTTCCATCTCGTACTGAATCCAGGCGGAATTCCGGTGGCATTGATCCTGGTTGCTGCAAGTGGTTCATTGGCATATCAATACCGCAGCAATCTAATTTCTCTCGCACAGTCTCCCGCCAAACGCGACGCCTAACCCCTTGCTCAAGCGGAGCTCCAACGGCAGGCCGAACATTGAGTGACCGGTATGGAGCAAAGCATCTGACCGCTTCCAGCCTTGCAGTCACTCCGGGGGGTGGGAAAAGTCTGGCGCATCGTCCCAGTAGACCGGCCTGTACCCTTCGATTCATCGCAATCGCCCACTTTCACCCCTATTGAGGTTGGGTTGCCCCAAACCGGGAGGTCACTTTAACAAATGACGATACTTTTGACGGTACTTTTCAAAATCAAAGTGTCAACAACTAGCATTCATGCGGGTTTCTGGGCAGCTTGTGATTCCTGTCGGGGCCAGGTGATAGCATCTTGGCGCTGTGACGGGATGACAAGCCAGACCAACAAATCTGGGCTAAAAAAACTCTCCATTATTTGTACAACAAATGGGGCAGCCACAAGCCGATCGCGGGGAATGTGTACAGCAAAAAGATGGCGAGCACCTGGATGGCCATGAACGGCATCATGCCCGCAAAAATCTGGTTCAACGTAACGTGCGGCGGGCTGACCCCCTTGAGGTAAAACGCCGCCATCGCCACCGGCGGGCTGAGAAATGCGGTCTGCAGATTCAGCGCCACCAACAGACCGAAGAACAGTGGATCGACACCGAAGTGCGGCAGCAGCGGAATAAAAATCGGCATGAAGATGACGATGATTTCAGTCCACTCCAGCGGCCAGCCAAGCAGAAAGATCACGATTTGCGACAGTACCATGAATTGGACCGGCGTCATGTTCAGCGACAGGACCCATTGGTTGATGATCTCCTGGCCACCGAGCAAGGCAAAAGCCGCAGAGAAAATGCTCGAACCCACAAACAGCCAGCACACCATGGCGCTGGTCTTGGCCGTCAGGTACACCGACTCGCGGATCATCCCGATGTTGAGCCTGCGGTAAGCGGCTGCCAACACTAATCCGCCGGCCGAGCCCATGGCCGCAGCTTCGGTTGGTGTCGCCAGACCGAACACGATGGTGCCCAGCACCGCAATTATCAACATCGCCAACGGGAAGAATGAGCCCAGTAGCATTTTGAAAATCTCCAACCTGGCAAAGTTGAAGAAAGCGTACGCAATCGCCAGCCCGATGGCACAACTGCCCAGCGCAATCCAGAAGGCCAGAGGCACCGGTTGGCGCTCCTGCGGCGGCAATGGCGTCGCTGGTGTAACGACAAGTGCAGGTGCCGACACAGCCGATACTTCCTGCCCCTGCTTGGCGTTGGTGCCTGGTTTGGCGCCTTCGACCGGTGGCTCCTGCAATCCACCCTCGGTGGGAGGCTCCTGCAATCCGCCCCCTGCCGAGGGTTCGTCCTCTGCGGCATTAAAACCAATGCCGCCCATCTCGACTACGCCTTCAGTCGCACGCTGCAACGGGGCCGTCACGCTGGTGTACACCACACCCATAATGGCAGCAACGGTCAATAGGGGAAGCAAAGCGATAAACAGGTGATTTAGCAGCGCACGCATCGGAACCGCCGCATTGCGCTGACCCTTGATCGCGCCGATCAGACCCGGCAGCACTTTGTCGCTGATGCTGCTGGAGACGATTTCGGCAAACTCGGGCAACGCCACACGCCGGTCTTCGGCCGACAGTGGCGGTGCCAGACTGGGCTTGAGCTTGGCCACGACAATCACGTACCCGACATACAGCGAAGCCAGCATGATGCCCGGGAAGAAGGCGCCG
>CAIPGC010000046.1 GCA_903864505.1 uncultured beta proteobacterium
ACCATGCACCCCACCAAAGTACCCGACTGCGGGAACTCTTCGATCTGGGTTGCCTAACGTAACTACATGAATTGGAAACTTGACACCCGTTGGCAGTTCCACGCTGCGAACTACCTGGTGGCTGACATGCTGGCGGCCAAGCTCAATGATGCGCTCTAGCGCAACGAGTTCAGGAAGTTCGACGTGCATCACGAGGGCCGAGGATACTGACACTCGCCTCCGATGTGAACTACCTCACTCCATGGTGTTGGTTATTGGAAAAGTCATCAAATTGACACACAAAGGCGATAGTTTCGATAAACCGGAATTGGGTAAGGACTTCAAGATGGGTAAGCGAACAATGATTCGACGCATCCTGGCTATATCGATTGGTATTGCTTGTGGCTTCGGTGAACTGCTGGCGTTGCAACGCGCGCACTTATTGGCGCGAATTGCAGTGCGAAAGCACACCACGGCATGATGCCATTTCTAGTACTCGAACGCGGGAGAACTCTATGACTTACGCCAATCAAATCGCAAGCAGGCATTACGGAAACATCTGTCACTTGATCCTCAAGATGGAAAATCGTTTCGGCCCAGCAGATGAGATATTGGTCCCCTTTCTTTGCGAGAAGGAAAGTGCACGACAGTACCCAGGCCTGGGACGCCTGCATCAACATCAACATCAAGATCGATCAGAAAGCCTCGCAACCGTTACCTCAAAGTATTGGGGACTTCGCTTAGACCGGATCAAGCACCCTGCATAGCAAACAAACATGCCACGACCGGATATCTTCCCTGACAACGTCAAAGGACCCCAGAACATGCTTACAAAACTGTTTCGATTCCAAGCGTTCATGGACAATCTGTTCGGTGTTGGATGGCCAAGCCTAGGTTTGCCAGAAGCTAGCGCATACAGCGAAAATCTCTTTGTCGAAATCTCGCAATACTGATACCCAGAGGTGGGTTCTAGCACTACATCGACGGCTCATCACGCAGTGACTTCAATAAGTAGCGCTATTTCTTGACGGCATTCCTCCGTTGGCCGCAGTGGCACGACAGTAGTGGCAGACAGCAGTGGCATCTTGTGGATTCGGAAAAAACGATATAAACTGTATACATCGTTATTTTCATCGGACAAATCCATGACTACAAAGAAGGCACCCCGCGTTCAACCATCGTCGAAGCCAGTGAAGGAAGCTAAGGCTTCTCCGGTTGACGTTGCACCCAAAGCCGCACCAACGGTTCAACCCACGGCTTCCAAAGCGGTGCCCGCGCCGAAGGTCGTTGCGACCAAGGCGCCAGCGAAAAATTCTGTCAAGGCTGCTATTAAGCCAGTGGCCGACAAACCGACCAAAGTCAAGAAACCAAAGTTGGTGAGGGACAGTTTGACCATGCCAAAGGCAGAGTATGAAATTCTGGACGCACTCAAAGTCCGCGCAACTGCACTTCAAACCCACATCAAAAAAACTGAGCTCATTCGCGCCGGGATTAAGGCATTGGCCGCGATGAATGATGCGGCGTTTCTGGCGGCAATCAAAGCAGTACCGAGCCTCAAGACCGGGCGCCCCAGCAAGTACTGAATTATTCTAGTGACTTCATCGGGTTTGCAGAAAGTCAGGCGACAGTAGCGGTTACGGTCTCGGTGGCCGGCAACAGATCGGTCTTTCTTGCCGGGACCAGGTTTCCAACAAACACCTGCGTGGCACTTGTCCAACTGAAATCGAGCGCTCTGTTTCTCGCTTCGTGACGTGCGACTGTGAACGCCCGGTACCAGGCCAGTCGCAAGTCTTCGTCTAGCGCGCCGCCGCGATTGGGAGAGCCGAGTACCTCCAAAGGTCCCTCAACCGGGAAGGCGGCCACGGGGGCTCCGCACGACATTGCTTCAAGCATGACCAGTCCAAAAGTCTCATTTCGACTGGGCATGACGAATATGTCCGCCGCCGCGTAGACCTTTGCCAATTCTGTCCGGGGCAATAATCCCAGCCAAAGCACGTTTGGGAACCGATCTTTTAGACCTGCCTCTAACGGCCCGACCCCACACACTACTTTGGTTCCAGGAACATTCAGTCGTAAGAAGGCTTCGATGTTCTTTTCATAGGAGACTCTTCCGACACACAAGGAAATCGGCCGGATTGCGGAACCAAGGGGTCCGTAGTCCTGGGGTGTTTCATGGAAATTGAACAAACGCATGTCCACACCGTGGGTCCAACTGCGCAGGTTTCGAAATCCTCGGGCGTCGAGCATCCGCATGACACTGGGAGTGGGCACCATCACTCCGGCAGACCTTTTATGAAAATATCGCAATACCGCGTAGCCGAGCCACAGGGGAACCTTGAGAGCAGCGTTGAGCATCTCTGGGAATCGGGTGTGAAATGCGGTGGTAAACGAAAGCCGTCTTTTATGACAATAACTCCGGCCTGCCCAGCCCAGGGGACCTTCTGTTGCCACATGAATCGAATCGGGCGCGTACGCATCGAGCTGCTTAGACAGCACCTTGCCCGGACGAACAGCGAGATCAATGCCTGCGTACCCTGGGCAAGGTCTGGTTGCAAACATTCCCGGGTGAATTACAAGAACTTGGTGCCCCAGACACTCCATCTCGCGCACCAGTTCCACCAAAGTGGTCACCACCCCGTTGACCTGCGGTAGCCATGCATCTGTAATCAGTGCAAGTTTCATACGGTGACCTCATGACAAGTGGAAATTGAAACATCAATCGCTGAACTTGCACTCCAATAGAGCAGCTCAAGTCGTCCGTCAAAGTGTTCCACCAATGCACTGCGACTCTCAACCCAATCTCCGTCGTTGCAATAAAGCGTTCCGTTTATCTCGCGCATTTCGGCACGGTGTATGTGCCCGCAGACGACGCCGTCGTGACCTCTTGCTCGGGCCTCGGCTGCTACCGCAACTTCAAAATCTGTCACATAGTTGAGCGCCTTCTTGACTTTGTGCTTCAGATAGGCAGAAAGGGACCAGTAGGGCAGTCCCAGGCGTGCGCGCATCCGGTTTAAGTGACGGTTGAGCTTGAGTGTGAACTCATACAGGTTGTCTCCAAGGAAGGCCAGCCATTTGGCGCACTGAATAACACCATCAAAGTAGTCCCCATGAGTTACCCACAGCGTGCGTCCATCGGCCGTGGTGTGCACCGTCTGCTCCTGGACCTCGATGCCCCCAAACTGATGTCCCACAAATCCGCGTGCAAATTCGTCATGATTCCCTGGTATGAAAAATACTTTGCAGCCTTTACGGGCACGTCGCAGCATTTTTTGCACAACATCGTTGTGGGCCTGTGGCCAGAACCAGCGTCTGCGTAACTGCCATCCATCGACAATATCGCCCACCAGGTAGAGATAGTCGCTAGGATGAGTCTTTAGGAACTCGAGCAACGCTTCGGCCTGGCAGCCTGCCGTTCCGAGATGGATGTCAGATATAAAGACGGCACGAAATCGGCTAACACTTTCGTTGTCTTCTGCCCTGGAATGGGATTCGCCCTGAGCCGCCGTCATGTAGTTTGCCACCGCATCGAAGGCGATACGCATTACTGATCCAGGAAATGCTTTCGGTACCTTGAGGGCAGATCTGCGATGCGCATGAGCATCGGCAAATCGGCAGAGTTGAAATCCGGATCCCAGGCAGGTGGTCCAAGTACTTTTGCACCTAGACGCAAATAGCCCTTGATCAGGGCCGGTGGCTCAACATCCAGATTCGACTGCAGACGGTCTACCGGCAATGGTCTGCGCGGCCTGACGTGGAAATCAATGGGTGCCAGGTGCGTCTGCCGAACCTTGTTCCAAATGCTTGCGGCCACATCGCCGCTTACGACACCGTTGTGCATCATTGGAATACTGGCACATCCGATCATGGTGTCCAACTGGTTTCGAACCATAAATTCTGCCAGCGCACTCCACAGAGCCATGATGACACCTCCATGCCTGTGATCGGCGTGCACACAGCTTCGTCCAAGCTCAACCATGCGTTCGCGAAGTCCGCGCAGGCGGGTCAAATCAAACTCAGTATCGCTGTAGGTGCTACCCACCCTAAGGGCCTGTGCTGGTGTGAGAACCCGGTAGGTTCCGATGACATGACTACTAGCCACGTCACGGACCAGTAGATGTTCGCAGTAGTTATCAAAGAGGTCCACATCGTGGCCTTCGATCGTATTAGGCAACGTCGCACCCATTTCCGTGGCAAAGACCTGATAGCGCAATCGCTGTGCTTCTCTCACTTCATCAAGATTTCTTGCCCAGGACACATGTAGTTTGCGGGACTCTGTGATCTTTTCCGCAGGGTTGACAGAAAACGGCTGTGAGTGCGATTGGCCAATGGCCTGAGGAGCTGCAACATCAATTCGTAGGGACATCAATTTCTCCTAGGTGATGAAGTTCAGTTTTCAGTAGGACAGGAAAGCTGTTGACAATGGTGCCAACCAGGGGCGAGTACCCGGTTTGAACCGAAGTCCGCCAGGGCTTGAAGCGAGAAGGCGTGCTGTGCACATCAGCACGCGGAGAATCTGTGCCTCAAAATGAACTGACTTAGAACATTCGTCCACCACGGAAGCGCCGTTCTTGCCATTGATGCCCTTCAAATTTGCCATTTACCCTTGCTCCTTGTTGTAGGTCATGGTGCAATTTTGAAAGTCGCATGTGACGCGATGACGTAATTTCGATGTCGGTTTGATGACGACGAAAATATTTTGCTGTTCGCCTTGGAGCATTGCCTTTGCTCAAGCGAGTTAGCAAGTGTGTGTCCGCGACAGACACTTGCAATTGGGGGTGCTCTTGTGCTCGGAGCCGTGCCGGTCGCGGCATTCAAAGGGCTGGTGTGGCATACACTGAAGCTCTGTCTCACAAATATCATGTCCCGCAATGAAGATTCTGACGACCCTGGTATTTGTGACGTCCGCGCCGCCCCGACGCAGGCGTGGATCGCGATCCAAGGCACCGCAATACATCCCGGCATGAGGCTACTTTGTACTGACGTGAAGATAATTCTTGAATTCGCTTTTCGAATTGCACTGATCACTGTTGCAGGCCTTGCACTAGTCAGCATCTTTGTCTTGCTCAGGACCTGATCAGAAAATACTCTGGCAACCTGCTTTGAGACTTAATGGACGATCTCATTCGGTCGTTGTATTTGTGTCTTCAACCAGAAAAATGTTTCTTTGAAGTCCCTGGCTCTCGGAAGCTGCCACCAACCACTTGGTATGCAGTAGCGGGCACAGAGTGCAAGCTCTATTGGCCGAGGAAAACTTCTGAATTCGGCAAGTCCAATTCCTATGAGCAGTTTATAGACTGCGAATCTCGTCACAAAGGTTTCATATTGGCAACCTACCCTAGGCACCTCTACCCATCTTGATAGGACATACCATGAATCTACAGCCACCCGGGCGCATCACTCATCGGTTCATGCTCACCCTCTGCACAGCAGCCATCGGCTCTTTCGTGGTGCTCGGTTGCGGTGGCAACAGCAGCGATTCATCACTCACAGTGTCCGGTGTAGCAGCGGCGGGTGTGGCGATGAATGGGGCCACCATTTCTGTGATGTGCGTGAACGGTCAGCCAAACACCTCCAAAACTGCGACCGACGGCAGTTATTCCATCCGGACTTCTGGCGCTTTCCCGTGCATGCTGGAAGCGAGTGACACCACGCACAAGTTGCATTCCGTGGCCAATGGCAGCGGCAACAGCGCCACCGCCAATATCACCCCGTTGACGGAGCAAATGGTTGCTACCCTGTCGAGCGACAGCGCCGATACGGCCGCATTCTTTGCCAACTTTGGTGCCAGTAAGGCAGCCGCCGTGGCCCCTGACAAACTGGCTGCGGCACAGGTCCTAGTGCTGGCTAACCTTGCCGCCATCGGTGTGGATACCAGCGCCCTGAAAGATTTGATTGGCGACAAACTGGTGGCCAAAACCACCACCCAGGGTGGCAATGCGGTAGATGCAGTACTGGATGCGGTGGCCGCCAAGCAGGTCAACGTGCGCCTGATTGCCATGAACGACTTCCATGGCAACTTTGCGCCTCCCTCCACCAGCAACGGCGGCACCATGGTGCTGCCCAATGGTGGTGCCGGACAAAAGGTGACAGTGGGCGGTGCGGCCTACCTGGCGACGCTGGTCAAGAACCTCAAGGCCGAAAACGCGAACAGCGTTGTGGTGGGTGCCGGTGACTCGATCAGCGCCTCGCCGTTTGAATCGATGATCACCCACGACGAAGCCACGGTGGACATTCTTAACACCATCGGTCTGGAAGTGTCATCGGTGGGAAACCATGAGTTTGACCGCGGCAGCGCCGAGCTGTTGCGCATACAGAACGGCGGCTGTTTCCCGACAGCGAACGGTCAAGGTGTGATCGGCACCGATACCTGCCTAGTGAACGGGGTTTACCCCGGTGCCAAGTTCAAGTACCTGGCAGCCAATGTAAACGTCACCGCCACCGGAAAAACGCTGCTGCCCGCCACTTATATCAAACGCTTCGGCACTGTAAGCGTGGGCTTTGTAGGTCTGACCTTTCAAGGCACACCGACAGCCGTCTCTGCGGCAGGCGTGGCTGGTCTGGAATTCAAGGAAGAGTCTGCTGTGATCAACCAGTACGCGGCACAACTTAAAGCCAATGGAGTGAATGCCGTGGTAGTGCTGATTCACCAGGGAGGCCAAACCACAGCGACCACTGTGAATGACAAGACATGCCCTGGATTTTCTGGCGACATCACCACCATCGTGGACAAACTCAGCACCGATGTGGATGTGATTGTCAGCGGTCACACACACCAGGAATATGTGTGCAACTACGCCGCCAAGGCTGCCAAGAAGAATATTCTGCTGACCTCCACTGGCTACTACGGCGGTGCCGTCAGCGCCATTGATCTCGTGCTGCAGCCGAGCAAAGGCCTGGTTTCTGCCACAGCCAACACGGTGCCGGTGATCCAGGCAGATGCGACCCCACAAAAACAGGCTGATGGAACCACTGCGGCCTCACTGGTGTTGCCCACAGGCTTTACCGGAGTAGCCAAGGACGCAACAGTGGATGCGCTCGTAACCAAGTACAAGACGCTGTCAGCCACAATGGCCGGTCAAGGTGTTGGCACTATTACGGCGAATCTAAACCGCGCGTTGATGACCGTGGCCGGTGTGACCGGACGTGATGAGACGGCTGAAGGCGCCATGGGTGACGTGATGGCGGACTCGTACCTGGTGGGCGTTCCCGGCGGAGCCGACATTGCCTTCACCAACCCCGGTGGCGTACGTGCTGACCTGAGCTTCACTGCACCGGGCACCGTTACCTACAAAATGCTCAATGATGTTGAGCCCTTTGGCAACACGCTGTCGACACTGAACCTGACAGGCGCACAAATCCTGCGACTGCTGGAGCAGCAATGGGAAGCGCCTAACAACTCGGCAAAAACCAATGCTGCCACCAACTCCGTAGGCCGCTTGCTGCAACCGTCCAAGGGCCTGACTTATTCCTACGACAATAGCCAACCGGCCGGCCTTGCCGCAGGTTCGGGCAACCGCATCGTGGCTGGCTCTCTCAAGCTCAATGGCGTTGCCATTGACCCAGCCAAGAGCTACAAAATTGCGACAAACAGTTTTCTGGCTAGTGGTGGCGACAACTTCAAGGTGATGGCCACCGGAACCAACATTACCGACACCAAGATGCTGGACCTGGATGCCTTTATCGCCTATTTCAAGGCCAACTCGCCAGTGAGCCCACCGGCGGCCCGGGTGACGCGCTTGAACTGACAGCACATTGCACGGCAAGCCCTCCCCCTGCGGGAGGGTCTTTCCATCCAGAAGTCCATGCGCATCAACATTTCCAAACCCGCCGCCACTTCGCTGCTAGCAGCCACCTTGCTGAGCCAAGCATCTAGCTCCTGGGCCAATCAGAACACTCGCGAACAAACCATTGCGAATGCTGCTGCAACCGCCAAAGAGCAGTGCTACAAACATATGTATCGTGACTCCAACGCCTATGCCCAGTGCCTGCGTGATTTGCGCCATGCACAGAGCAGCTCCTCACTGAGGAAGCTTGGTGTTGAATACTTTGCCTACGTAGGCGCTTTGAGCTATATGCGAGTTGGGCATATGAACGCTGACCAAATAGCAGCAGAGTTTTTAAAGGATTATCGGCTCACACAAAAGAAAGTTGGCATCAGCGATTCCGCTTTGTGCAACACCATCCCGGGCGACTGCACGGTGCGTATGGCGCAAACGCGCGAGATGGAAGCCTCACCCCCAAAGGCCGTTGGCGTGCGAGTACAGTGCATTGGAAGAGTCTGCAGCATGGTGCCGGCGCAATAAGTTCACAATACTGTATAGCCACTAGAGTTCTCCAACTCTCTGCGCTTGCGATGCCGGGCTATACCGATTGCGCGGCTGCTGACAACGTGAGGCGATGAAGGTCGACCAGCCCCTGCTGGTCAAGTTGCTCTCCGATGTAACCACCTGCTAGAGAAAAGGAGACGGGCAGTTCCTGGTGGCGGCACCAGTCGAAGACGATCTGTTCGCGTTGCGCCAGCATATCCTTCGTGATGCCTGCCAAACCGCCATCGGAGCATCCCTCAAACGGGTCCATCCCCGCGTTGTAGAGGCACAGATCGAAGTGCGGTCCGCGCCTTGCGATTTCTTGCAGTCTACTTTCGATTTCTTTCAGATAAGCGTCGCCGGTGTTTACCATGTGCAGCCGGGAACGCTCACTGCTTTCATAGGTGTCATAGTCGTCGACTGAAACGTCTAGTTGCCAGATTCGTGTGTCGTCGCCGATCATCGAGGCCGTCCCGCCGCCACAGTGTGCATCGAGGTCCAGAATCAACACCGACCTGGCACCCGCAGCGAGTACCTCACGCGCCGCGATCACAAGGCCATTAAAAGTGCAGTAGCCCAAACCCTTGCCGCGCTGAGCATGGTGCAACCCGCTCGATAGCGAGCCGGCCAACCCACTTTTCATTGCATCAAGCGCCGCAGCAACAGCACCCCCATTGGAGGCAAGGACCATAGACCACAGACCCGGGTCCCACGTAAATCCCTGAGATTGTGCAAGTTCAATTGGGGATCCGGTCTGTACCGCGTTTACATAGTCAGGATCGTGCGTGAGGGCAATTTTCTCCCACGAAAGCGGCTGTGGGGCCAGCAACGTGACATTGGGGATGGGGTTTTCGTTCAAGGAATCAGCCACCCACTTGGACTTGCGTGTGGTCTCGAACGCGTAGCTAGATCCAGCATACGCAGGACTGTAGTAAACATTCATGATAGTTGCCGCTCAATGGCCGAATCGGTTACGCGCTTGGTGATGAGGAACGCTATAGTGATCATCGCGACAGAAGCCAGCAGGAAGATCGCCGACAGTGCATTGACTTCTGGCGTAACCCCCGTGCGGATCATGCCAAAGATATAGACTGGAAGTGTTGTGGAGCCTGGTCCAGAAACAAAATAGGTGATCACAAAATCGCCCAAGGAACTGATGAAGGACAGTAGCGCCCCAGCGAAGATGCCCGGACCGAGCAAAGGCAACTCAATGCGGACAAATCGCTTCCACGGAGGTGCGTACAGGTCGGCTGCCGCCTCAATCAATGCCGGATCGAGTCCAGCCAGACGCGAACGGATGGGATAATAGGCAAAGGGAATGCAAAAAACGGTGTGGGCCAGAATCACGGACGGCAGGCCCAAGGGCATACCGAACAGTACAAACAACATAAGCAGCGCAACCGCCGTAACAATCTCTGGCACAAGCAGCGGCAGGCTCAGCAGGCCTTCGACGCTACCGCGGTGTGTCGAGGTCGATCGCACCACACCCAGGGCGGTTGCGGTGGCTGCTGTGGTTGCCAGTGTCGTAGCAATGGCGGCAACAATCAGTGAATTCCTCGTGGCCCGCAGAATGTCTCCGTTGTCAAACACCACTGCGTACCACTTCACGCTGAATCCGCTCCAGATGGTGGTAAGGTCGTTCTGGTTGAACGAAAGCGCCACCAGCGTCACTATGGGGATGTAGAGAAAGACCAGCGCCGCTATGGCAATGACAGCGTTGCCGCGGCCACTCAGCAGGTTCTGCCCGAGCTTCATGGCGTTCGCGTCATGCGACGCTGCGTGTAGCGCCACAACAGCAATGTCAATAGCAGAACAGCCACCAGCACCAGCGCTAGCGCAGCACCGAAGGGCCAGTTGCGCGACGCCCCGAACTGTGCCTGGACGAGATTGCCAATCATGAGTGACTTGCCACCACCAAGCAGTTCCGGGCTGACATAGGCGCCTAAGCAGGGAATGAAGACCAGGATGGCACCGGCCAGAATGCCAGGCATTGCCAGAGGTAAAACAACGCGCGACAGAACGCGCCATCGGTCGGCACCGAGGTCGAAGGCGGCTTCGATCAAGCGCTTGTCGATGCGCTCCAGCGCAACATAGGTCGGCAGGATCATGAAGGGAAGAAACGAATAGGTCAATCCTATTCCGGTGGCCAAGGGGGTATACAAAATGTCCAGTGAAACTTGGGTTAGTCCCAGCCATTGCAGGCTCTGATCCAGGGTGCCGCCATTGCGCAGGATCAGTATCCAGGCAAAGTTACGGACGAGCAAATTGGTCCAGAACGGAACCGTGACCAGAAACAGGGCAAAGCCTGCACGGCGGCGCGACAGTGTTGTCATGTAAAGCGCTGTTGGAATACTGATCACCAATGTCAGAGCCGTCGTGATGGCGGCAAGTCGGAACGAGCGCGCGAAGATTGCGATGTAGTCGCCGTTGAAGGACAAATTGCCAGCAAGATCGCGCTCGAGCAGCAGTTTCTCGTACGCAACGCCGGTATGGTTACCCCAAATCACACCGCCAAATGGCGCACGTTCCAGTGTCGAGACGTAGAGCATCAAGAGCAACGGAAGTGTCATGAAGACGGTGAGATATAGCACTGCCGGTGCGGTCAGCGCGAGGTCTCTGGCGCGCGGCAAATTCATGCTGCAAAAGCTCTCACAGACTCGCCGGCAATGACAAAACCGGCACTACGTCCGACCAATTCCGGCGCTTCGACAGCACCGCTCAACCGAACGCGCAATGGTGTGCCATCGGCAAGCCGGGCGTGCAGCATCAAATCGCTGCCGCTGTAGATGGTTTCGGGCACTTCAGCGTGCAACTGTGCTGACTCCAGCGGAGCCAGGGAGACACGCTCCGGGCGCACCACCAAGACCGCCTTAGCGCCGGGCCCGATGTCGTTGGCTTCGGCCACATTGAACTCGACACATTTCTCGTCGCAACAGCTAAGGCGAAAGCGTCCGCCCACCCCGCTTCGTGCCACGCAGACGGCTGGTAGAAAATTTGCGTCGCCGATGAATTCAGCAACAAAAAGATTCGCCGGCCGCTCGTAAATATCCATGGAGCGGCCCACCTGCATGAGCTTTCCGTCTTTCATTACCGCGATTCGGTCCGACATACGCAGAGCCTCTTCTTGGTCGTGCGTGACGAATACGAACGTGATGCCTGTAGCGAGTTGCAGTCGCTTCAATTCGATCTGCATTTCCTTGCGCAATTTGAGGTCCAGCGCAGACAATGGTTCGTCCAGCAGCAGCACCTGGGGCTCAGGTGCCAGCGCCCTCCCGAGCGCTACCCGTTGCTGCTGACCTCCAGAGAGCTGTGCCGGTCGCCGGTCGCCCAGGCCCTCCAGCCGCAGCAGACGAATCATCTCTGCCACCCGCGAGCGAATCGCGTCGCGCGACCGGCCAAGCATCTCCAGCGCAAACGCGATGTTCTGCGCAACGCTCATATGGGGAAACAGGGCGTAGCTCTGGAATACGGTATTGACCGGCCGCAAATTCGGCGGGGTATTGCCCATGGCGATGCCATCGAGCTCTATGCTGCCATCGTCCAGGCTCTCAAACCCAGCAATGGTGCGTAGCAAAGTGGTCTTGCCACAACCTGATGGTCCTAGCAGCGTGAAGAACTCGTTCTTCAGTATATTCAGCGATACGCCGTCCAGTGCGGCGTGGCTGCCGCCGGGGAACGTCTTGCGCACGCCAGAAATAGCGATAGCAGTTTCGGTCATGCACAACCTCTCGGCGAGGCTAGCCGGAGACGCATGCGCTCCGGATGACAACTAACGAAGTGGCACTGCTTGCGCGCGCCGCAGCAGGGCTTTTCCCCAACCGCGGATATCATCGATTCAAGCGCGTCCAGACCCCGTCGCGTAACTCACGTGCCTTGACCGAACAATCCTTCACCGGACGAAAGCGACTCTTGAGTTCTTCAGGCGGGTTGATCGCCGGACTGGCAGCCAGTCCCGGGTCCATGAATGCAGCGGAACCCTTGATGGCGTTGTTATAACCATTGAAATTCGAGGCTTCAGCGGCGTTCTTGGGGTCCATCATCCAGTTCATGAAGGTCTTGGCGCTTTCAAGATTGGGTGCGCCCTTG
>CAIPGC010000047.1 GCA_903864505.1 uncultured beta proteobacterium
GAACGAGCAATTCGATCGTCTGGCCCGCCGCCGTCAGGTAGGCCGCCAGCGTGGTGCCGACGGCGCCCGCCCCAACGACCAGAATCTTTGGCCTGCCTGTCACCGGTGGATCGGCCGACCGGTCTTCAATGCAACCGTGCCGGCGGAGATGCCATTGACAACATTGGCATAGTTCTGTTGCAGCAAGAACTGCACGGCCTGCCCGGAGCGCGCACCGGAATGGCAGTACACCACGATCTGCCGCGTCTTGTCCGGGGCGAGGCTTTCGTATTCCTGCACAAAACGATCCAGCGGAAGATTGACCGCACCTTCTACGTACCCCGAGGCATATTCGCCGGGTGAGCGCACGTCAAGCAATAAAGCATCCTCGGACCAGGCCGGTGATGTGGAGTCAGACGCAGGGGAAATCAGATGGCTTAACCAGTTCACACGATGCTTTCAAATCTTGGAGCGCTGAATGATATCAATGTCAGATGGATGATTCTGGTCTGCTGTTTCACAAGGGTGTGTGGTAGCTTGCCCACAGATCTTCCTGTGCACCAGGCACTCGTGCTGTATCGCAAGCCAATCAGGCGTGGCTCGATGTATAACCGCAGACCCAAGAGTGATTTTTGCGAATTGTATGAAGACAATCTATTTGTTGATGATGATCGTGCTGTGCCAATTTGCCGTGCAGCACGAGGCGATCGCTCAAACAAAAGAACAAGCCAGAGCGCAGGCGATGATCGAATCGCTGCAGGAACAAAAGGCGCAAAGCGAGATGAATCTGTTTGCTCATGCAAAGCGCAACGCTCGACTCCATGGCGAACAAAACGAGGAATCTGCAGGGGCAGCGAGCGACATCGCCGTTGCGCTGGCCGGGGTGAGTCTGGTGTTGGTATTTGGATACCTGGAATGGAGTGATTCGAGGCAAGCCTATCACTGCCTTCATCTTAAGTCGCCTGCAGATGAAAACATCCGGAAAAATGCGCACGGTGTGAAGAAGCCCTCGCTGACAACAAGTTTGTCGGGCGACATGCGCGGCACCGCGGCCAATGGACTCCGCGCTGCGGCACCGATAGCAGCGCGCAATACGGATTGCGATTTGATGCGCCACCTTGTGTGTCAACATGCAAAAGCCAGAGGCACCGTGGCATAGCGCTGTGTGTGGCTGACTGCAAGCAGCTGCGTCCGCAATGCGACTTGGGTGTGTTTTAACAAAGAAAAGAATGAGCCAACTTAAAGCAATTGCAGGAGTCTTGATGGCGCTTACAGCATCAGCGTACGCCATTGAGCAGCCCAAGTTCACGGTCTTGCAAACGACCGACGTCTTTGAAGTTCGCAAGTATGAGCCCTATGTTGTGGCGGAGGTTGTGGTGGCCGGGCCGGCAACGGACGCTGGCAACAATGCCTTTCCGATACTCGCCGGCTACATCTTTGGCAAAAACAAGGGCGAACGCAAGTTTGACATGACCGCGCCGGTGACACAGACTGCCGTCTCAGCACCGGTGAAACTGGAAATGACGGCGCCGGTGACGCAGACACCGGCAGCGGAAGGCTTTCTTGTGCAGTTCATGATGCCTGGCGCCTATACGCTGGCGACGCTACCCGAGCCGCTGGACGCGCGAATCAAGTTGAGAGAGATCCCTGAGCAGACGGTTGCGGTTATCAAGTATTCCGGGACCTGGTCGCAAAGCAACTATGACGAGCACCTGGGCATGCTGAAGAAGGCGCTGGCGCAAGCCAACATCGCAACCCAGGGTGAGCCAGTCTATTCACGCTACAACGCACCGTTCACGCCCTGGTTTATGCGGACCAATGAGATTTGGTTCAAGGTGAACAGTTGGAATAGGGAACAACGGTAGTTGGCACGCAAAGCAAACGGCGCCGCCTATTTAAGGGGGTAACCCTGGCTCGACGCAGCCGCCACCGTGGCCCGTGCCGTGTGCAATTTCTTGTAGCTGTCGATCAGGCGCTGGTGCCGCTCAAGCGTCTCCAGTTTCATGCTGGTTGGCGTCAAGCCGAAGAAGCGCACGCTGCCGCCCACTGAGCCCAACACCGCGTCCATCCGAGGGTTACCAAACATCCGGCGGAAATTGACAAGGTAATCCTCCAGTTCCAGCTCGCCATCGAGTTGCACCTCCAGCACCACATTCAAGGCCTGATAAAACAACTTGCGCTCGACCGTGTTGTCGTTGTACTGCAGGAAGGCTTGCACCAGTTCCTGCGTCGCCTCGAACTGCTGCAAGGCCAGATGAATCAGCAGCTTCAACTCCAGAACGGTCAGCTGGCCCCAGGGCGTGTTCTCGTCAAATTCGATGCCGATCAAGGTGGCTATGTCGGAGTAGTCGTCCAGCTCGTTGTTCTCCAACCGCTCAAGCAGCGCTTGCAGGCTCGCATCGTCCAGACGGTGCAAGTTCAAAATATCGGCACGAAACAACAGTGCTTTGTTGGTGTTGTCCCAGATCAGATCGTCGATCGGATACACCTCCGAATACCCCGGCACCAGGACGCGGCAGGCAGTGGCACCTAACTGGTCATACACCGCCATGTACGCTTCTTTGCCCAGGCCTTTGAGAATGCCGAACAGGGTTGCGGCTTCCTCGGCATTGGAGTTCTCACCCTGGCTGGAAAAGTCCCACTCCACAAAATCGAAATCGGCTTTGGCACTGAAAAAGCGCCACGACACGATGCCACTGGAATCAATGAAGTGTTCAACAAAATTGTTGGGCTCGGTCACGGCGTTGCTGTTAAAGGTGGGCTGAGGTAGATCGTTGAGGCCTTCAAAACTGCGACCCTGCAGCAATTCCGTCAGACTGCGTTCCAGCGCCACCTCCAGGCTTGGATGCGCTCCGAACGAGGCAAACACACCGCCCGTGCGCGGGTTCATCAAGGTGACGCACATCACCGGGTAGACCCCACCCAGCGACGCGTCCTTCACCAGCACTGGAAAGCCTTGCTCTTCCAGTCCCTGAATGCCGGCAAGGATGCCAGGGTACTTGGCCAGCACTTCCTGCGGCACGTCTGGCAGAGCGATTTCACTCTCCAGGATTTCGCGTTTGACTGCCCGCTCAAAAATCTCGGACAGACATTGCACTTGCGCTTCGACCAGCGTATTGCCGGCACTCATGCCATTGCTCACAAAGAGGTTTTCGATCAGGTTGGACGGAAAATACACCACCGCGCCATCCGACTGCCGCACATAGGGCAGGCAGCAGATACCGCGCTTCACGTTGCCGGAGTTGGTGTCGACCAGATGCGAGCCACGCAGTTCGCCTTCGGGATCGTAAATTCTCCGGCAGTACGCATCCAGAATTCCGGCCGGCAACGCGTCCTTACGGCCCGGCTTGAACCAGCGCTCGTTGGGGTAGTGCACGAACGCCGCATTGGCGATGTCTTCGCCCCAGAACGTACCCGCGTAGAAATGGTTGTTGTTCATGCGCTCGATGAACTCCCCGAGCGCCGATGCCAATGCGCTTTCCTTGGTCGAGCCCTTGCCATTGGTAAAACACATCGGCGAATGCGCGTCGCGGATATGCAGCGACCACACATGGGGGACAAGGTTGCGCCACGAAGCGATTTCAATCTTCATGCCCAAGCGCGCCAACACGCCTGACATATTGGCGATGGTTTGCTCCAGC
>CAIPGC010000048.1 GCA_903864505.1 uncultured beta proteobacterium
CAAAAACATTAGCGACCTGAAGAAGGCGGGCGCGGCCATCGCGACTGCACCGGCAACTGCTCCAGCCTCTGCTCCCGCCACCCTCGCTGCCCCAGCGGTTGCCGTCGCACGCCCACCCGCCTCTGCTCCCGCTCCTGTCGCCGCCACTGCAAAGCCTGTCGCATCGGCGCCAGTGAAAGCTGCGGCAACGGCCGCTCCGGTACCGGCTGAAGATCCTGGCTTGCTGGATGATTTGCTGGAGGATCCCCTGATTCCCGCGGCAGGCGCAGGTCTGTTGGCGATGCTGGGTGGATTTGCGTTCTACAAAATTCGCCAACGCAAGAAGAAGAGTGCCCAAGTCGATAGCGCCTTCTTGGAAAGCCGCCTTCAGCCAGATTCGTTCTTTGGCGCAAGCGGTGGGCAGCGTGTCGATACCGCCAACGACGGCCCGGCCAGTGCTTCCTCCATGGTGTACCCGGCCAGCCAACTTGATGCGGCAGATGATGTAGATCCAGTCGCAGAAGCTGATGTGTACATGGCCTATGGCCGAGACGTGCAGGCTGAAGAGATCCTCAAGGAGGCCTTGCGAACCAGCCCGGGGCGATTGGCAATCCATACCAAGTTGCTCGAAATATTCTCCAAGCGGCGAGATACAAAAAGTTTCGAAACGACCGCTACCCAGGCCTACAAGCTCACCGGAGCGAACAATCCTGAATGGACCCGCATTTGCGAAATGGGGTTGACCATTGACCCGGATAACGCGATGTACCAACCGGGCGGAACTCCCAGCCAGGACGGCGGTACAGGTTCCGGCCCATCGGAAGCTGCCTTCGGGCAAACGGTATCGCAGCCAAGCCATGCGGCATTGGAACATGCACCCGCCTCAGTAGATCTGGATCTTGACCTGGACTTCTCTCTGGACGATGAGCCTGCCAGTGCAATTAGCGATGTCACTGGTGGCAGGATGATTGACCACCATGGCGACCAGACGGTAAAGATGGAAGTGCCCCATTTGGATGCTATGAGCGAGGAAGCAACCAATGCCCTCGACTTCGACGTTTCTGGCCCGGGTGAACTCAAAGCAGCGCCGGATCAGTTGCCTGAAATCAGCCTTTCGATGGATGGGCTGAGCCTGAGCAGCGAAGATCCATTGCAGATGCCGGACTTCGAACCCACAGGAACGATGCCCTCACGACCCGTGGCTCCACCGGCACCAGCACAGAACGATGCCGGGATGCTTGAATTTGACATGGGCTCACTCTCCCTCGACCTGGACCCTCCCAAACCTTCTCTCGAAGAATCTTCAGCCGCACCCGACAGCACCAGTGAAGACCCGCTGGAAACCAAACTGGCGCTTGCCGAAGAGTTCGTGTCGATTGGTGACGAGGATGGTGCGCGCGCACTGATTGAAGAAGTCGTGGCGGAAGCCAATGGTGAAATGCGCGCCAAAGCACAGCGTGCCTTGGCTAACCTGAGTTGATGCGTCTGCGGGCGTTGCTGGCTTAAGGATGACAGCGTGACATCGCCATGAGAGTGGCGCTGGGTATCAGCTACAACGGGCAGGCCTACCAGGGCTGGCAAAGCCAAGTGTCTGGCCAGACCATTCAGGACCAGTTGGAAAAGGCGCTCGGCAAATTTGCCGCTCAGCGCGTTTCCACCGTTTGTGCGGGGCGAACAGACGCCGGCGTACACGGCATCATGCAAGTGGTTCACTTTGACACCACGCTGCAACGCGATTCCTATTCGTGGGTACGCGGTACCAATGCCAACTTGCCACGGGACATTGCCGTGCAGTGGGCTCTATTTACACCAGACGCGTTCCACTGCCGCGCCTGCGCCACCTCGCGCCGCTATGCATATGTTCTCTACGAGTCGACGATCCGTCCGAGCATCGATCTGGGCCGCGTCGGATGGGCGTTTCGGGCACTCAACCTCGATGCGATGCGCCAGGCTGCGTCGATGCTGATGGGTGAGCACGACTTCACGTCCTTTCGCGCCTCGCAGTGCCAGGCGCTCAGTCCGGTAAAAAACCTCACCGAAATCGCCTTCAGCAAGCGCGGATCGTATTGGCGCATCGAATTCGAGGCCAATGCATTTTTACATCACATGATCCGCAACATCATGGGTTGCCTCGTGCAGATTGGCCAGGGGAAAAAGCCTCCGCAGTGGATGGCCGAGGTGCTGGCCGCGCGCGACCGCCGAGTTGCAGCCCCCACCTTTTCACCGGATGGTCTGTACTTCCTGGGCCCGCGCTATGACCCCAAGTGGGGAATTCCGGATAGTGCCCCTGCGTATGATGGCCTCCCATGAACCTACGTACCCGAATCAAAATTTGCGGCCTGACCCGTGAACAAGACGTTGACGCTGCGGTCGCAGCGGGAGCAGACGCGGTAGGATTTGTGCTGTACGCCAAAAGCCCCCGCGCCGTTACCCTGGGGCGCGCAGCGGAACTGGCCAGGTGCCTGCCACCGTTCGTCACACCTGTGCTGCTGTTCGTTAACGCACACGCTACAGAAATCATAGCTGCCTGCGCAATGATTGCGGGGGCTACCGTCCAATTTCATGGTGATGAATCGCCACAGGAGTGCGCTGCGATAACCCTGAACAACAGCCGAGCCTGGCTGCGCGCCGCCCGTATTCCCCTGGGCGAAGGCGCTCCGAACTTTGACCTCGTACAATTTGCCCAAGATTATTCAAACGCCCAGGCCATCCTGCTCGACGCCCATGTCGACGGGTTTGGCGGCGGTGGGAAAACATTCAATTGGTCACAGCTTCCTCCAAACGTCAACGCTCACCTCGTCTTGAGTGGTGGACTCACACCTGCAAACGTGGGCGACGGAATTGCCCAGGTACGGCCACGCTGTAAGTCGCTGGCCGTGGACGTGAGCTCTGGTGTGGAGGCACTGGATGCTCAGGGGAAACCTCTCAAAGGCATCAAGGATTCTGAAAAAATTTTTCAGTTTGTCGCGGCAGTTAGGGCTGCTGATGGGCTTTTGGACACCCCACTCTCGCCCCCCGCCCTCTCTCGCCCCGCTGGGCGAGAGAGGGGGCAATAACTGCCGATTTTGTTTTTTCGCTTCGGCTACGCCCTTACCGGCCAACATCTATCTTTCCATTTTTTATGTACGACTATCTCCAACCCGATGCTAGCGGGCATTTTGGCAAATATGGGGGCAGCTTTGTCTCTGAAACACTGACGCACGCGATTAACGAGCTGAAGGACTCCTACGCCAAATACCAACACGACCCTGCCTTTATCGCCGAGTTCAGGTCCGAACTGGCGCACTTCGTTGGCCGTCCGTCGCCGGTGTACCACGCCGCGCGCATGAGCGGTGAAATGGGTGGGGCGCAGATTTTTCTCAAGCGCGAAGACCTCAACCACACCGGTGCCCACAAGATCAATAACACCATCGGCCAGGCCATGCTTGCCAAACGCATGGGTAAGCCCCGCGTGATTGCCGAAACCGGCGCCGGCCAGCACGGCGTGGCCACCGCCACCATCTGCGCCCGCTACGGGCTCGAATGCGTGGTCTACATGGGCAGCGAAGACGTGAAACGCCAAAGCCCCAACGTCTACCGCATGAAACTGCTGGGTGCCACCGTCGTGCCGGTGGAAAGCGGCAGCAAGACCCTGAAGGACGCGCTCAATGAAGCCATGCGTGACTGGGTCGCCCATGTGGACAACACCTTCTACATCATCGGCACCGTGGCAGGCCCTCATCCCTACCCCATGATGGTGCGCGACTTCCAGAGCGTGATTGGTGAAGAATGCCTGGTGCAAATGCCCGAGATGCTGAAGGTGGCTGGTTGCAAGACCGAACAGCCCGACGTGGTGATTGCCTGCGTCGGCGGCGGGTCGAACGCCATGGGCATCTTCCACCCCTACATCCCGCACGAGAAAACCCGCCTGATCGGCGTGGAAGCGGCCGGCGAAGGCATCGACAGTAGCAAGCACTCGGCGAGCATCCAGCGTGGTAGCCCCGGCGTGCTGCATGGCAACCGCACCTATGTGCTGCAGGACGACAACGGCCAGGTGACCGAGACCCACAGCATCAGCGCCGGCCTGGACTACCCTGGCGTCGGCCCGGAGCACGCGTTCCTCAACGACATTGGGCGTGCCGAGTACGTTGGCATTACCGACAAGGAGGCGCTGGAAGCTTTCCACTACCTGTGCCGCACCGAAGGCATCATCCCGGCGCTGGAATCGAGCCACGCCGTGGCCTACGCCATGCAACTGGCCAAAGCCATGCGACCCGACCAATCCATCCTGGTCAATTTGTCGGGGCGCGGTGACAAAGATATTGGCACCATTGCCGACTTGAGCAACGGCGAATTCTTCTGCCGCCCCAGTTGTACCGGGCAATCGGTTAAGGGAAATGTGACGATAGCCCCTGTATCTGCTCCGTTGACTGCTATCAAGGTAGTAGCATGAGCCGCATCGCCACGACCTTCACCACACTGAAATCTCAAGGGCGCAAGGCCCTGATTCCCTTCGTCACCGCTGGCTACCCCTACGCCGATGTAACGCCCGAACTGATGCACGCCATGGTGGTGGGCGGTGCCGACGTGATTGAGTTGGGCGTGCCCTTCTCCGACCCCAGCGCCGATGGCCCGGTGATCCAAAAGGCCGGCGACAAGGCGCTCGCTTTTGGCATCGGCCTGGTGCAGGTGCTGGCGATGGTGACGGAGTTTCGCAAGACCGACCCTCAAACGCCTGTCGTGCTGATGGGCTATGCCAACCCGGTGGAACGCTATGACCAGAAACACGCCAGAGCCGGTGTTTCCAGCGCGTTTGTGCAGGACGCGTCGGCGGCGGGTGTGGACGGTGTACTGATCGTCGACTACCCACCTGAAGAGTGTGAAGTGTTCGCCGCCGATCTGCGTGCCCACAACATGGACCTGATATTCCTGCTGGCCCCGACCAGCACCGATACCCGCATGACGCAAGTGGCACGCGTGGCCAGCGGTTACGTCTACTACGTGTCGCTGAAAGGCGTGACGGGCTCTGGGGCACTGGATATCGGGGCGGTGGAGGCCATGCTGCCACGCATCCGCCAGCATATCCAGGTGCCCGTGGGTGTGGGGTTTGGCATCCGCGATGCCGATACCGCCCGCGCCATCTCCCGGGTGGCAGATGCGGTGGTGATTGGCAGCAAGATCATCCAGTTGCTGGAACACCAGCCGCGGAACAAAGTATCTGCAACGGCACAAAATTTCCTGCAGGAAATCCGTTCTGCTTTGGATTCATAATCGAATCTCTCAAAGGAAATTGCATGAGCTGGCTTGAAAAACTGCTTCCCCCGAAAATTCAGCAAACCGACCCGGCTGACCGCCGCAGCGTTCCTGAAGGGCTATGGATCAAGTGCCCCAACTGCGAAACGGTGTTGTACAAGACGGATCTGGAACAGAACCAGAACGTTTGCCCCAGTTGCAGCCACCACCACCGCATCGGCGCACGGTCGCGCCTGAACCTGTTTCTGGACAACGAAGGCCGTTTCGAGATTGGCCAGGAAGTGCTTCCGGTGGATGCGCTCAAATTCAAGGACAGCCGCAAATATCCCGAGCGCCTCAAGGAAGCGCTGGAAAATACCGGGGAAACCGATGCCATGGTGGTCATGGGTGGAGCGGTCCACGGAATCAGCTTGGTAGCAGCCTGCTTCGAGTTCGAATTCATGGGTGGCAGCATGGGCTCGGTCGTAGGCGAGCGCTTTGTCCGCGGTGTGGAAACTGCCATCGAGCAAAAAGTGCCCTTTCTGTGCTTTACCGCCACCGGGGGTGCGCGCATGCAGGAGGGTCTGTTGTCGCTCATGCAGATGGCCAAAACCAATGCGGCATTAACCCGACTGGCGAAGAAGGGACTGCCCTACATCAGTGTACTGACCGACCCGACCATGGGCGGCGTGAGCGCCGGCTTCGCGTTTCTGGGCGACATCGTGATTGCCGAACCCAAAGCTCTGATTGGATTTGCCGGACCACGCGTCATCGAATCAACGGTGCGCGTCACGCTGCCGGAAGGTTTTCAGCGCTCCGAGTTTCTCCAAACCAAAGGTGCGATCGACCTTATTTGCGACCGACGCGAATTGCGCAAAACCGTGGCCGAGACCCTGGCCATGTTGCAGCGCCAACCCGCAGACGCGGTGATGTAGGCGCGGTTGGGGCGCACTGGTAGCCTCACAGTTGGCTCAAGCCGTTACCTGTTCGCGGCAAGCTGCGCCAAAGGCATCGAAGATTCGCACCGATTGCGGGTTCTGTGATGCCATCCATTCGGGGTGCCATTGCACCCCCAGATTGAATTGCGCAAATCCGGGCGAGTACAGCGCCTCGATCAGGCCATCCGCAGAGTGCGCCAGCGCTTCCAGCCCCGAGCCCAGGGTTTTGATGCCCTGCCCATGCAGCGAGTTCACCGAAAATTCTTCTTCCTGCATCAAGTCGGCAAACCAGGTTGATGGGAGCAATCGCACAGTATGCACCGCTGCATACTGCTCCGGCACTGGTGCTGAACCATCCTCACGGTGGTCATTGAATCCCGGCATGGCATACACCTTCTGGTGCATGTCGCCACCAAACACAATGTTCATCTCCTGCATGCCGCGGCAAATGGCAAAGAGCGGAAGTCCCCGGTCCAGCGCACGCCGAATCACCGGAAGGTCAAACGAGTCACGGCCCCGGTCCTGAATCTTGTTAGGTGTCAAGTTCGCCTGGCCATAGAGGGTGGGGTCAATGTTGGTGCCCGCACCCGTCAGGTAAACACCATCGACCAGATCGAGGTACTGGTCAATATCGGCTTCGCCAAAACAGGTTGGTGCCAACAGGGGCACACAACCGGATATTTCGACCAATGGAGCAATGTATTTCCTGGTCATGACCTGGTAGTCATGGCCGCTTCGTTCCTGCGCTCCCATCGACATCAGCACGACAGGCTTGCGTTCGCTAGCGGATTTGTTTTGGCTGTTGGGCATGCGCCACCTTGACACGTTTCACGAGTTTTCCCACCAACCTATGCCTCGGTCCGCCGGCACACATAGTGGAAGCGCCCAGTCTAGCAGACACCCCTATGTTGCACAGGTGCCATTCACCCTCACGATGCCAATGCCACCAGTACCGCTGCCTGCAATGAGCCCAGCACGATGCCTGCAACTTGCAGCAGCACCAGCAAGACCAGCGGCGAGAGATCGACGCCGCCTGCCAATGGCAACACGCGGCGGATCGGCGCCAGCACGGGCATCACCAATCGCTCCAGCAAATCGGCCACGATCGACTGCGTCTGCACCCACGACAGAATGGCGTAGACGATAACCAGTCCGGTCAACGCGGAAATTGTCATGCGGACCAGTCCAAACGCCGCCAGCACCACCAATGACAACACATTTGCTGCCATGCCAGTGAGCAGCCACAGTACAGCAAACTCAGCCAGCTGCACCAAGAACGCACCGACCAGACTGGCAAGATCCCAGCGCCCTGCGGACGGAATAACCCGGCGCAGCGGCAATACCAGCCAGTCGGTCAGGGCAAAAATGAAGCGCCCCATGGGGTTGCCGGAGCGGGCAGACATCGGAATGCGCTGATGCTGCATGTACAGGCGCAGCAGGCAGGTTCCCGCTATGAGACCTGCGGCAACTTCCAGCAAAAGCGAGGTGATTTGGTAAAGCATGGTGGCAATCAAATGAGCCGTTGCATCATAGCCGCAGGTGGGGTCTTAGAATTGAGGGTTTCGGCCAACCTGCTGGCCTTCCAACCGAACCCACTTTGCGCATGTCTGACCAACCCACCCCTGCCCCAGTTCCCCAAGACGAAAACCAATTGATGCTGGAGCGCCGGGAGAAGCTCAAGACCATTCGCCAGCAGCAAGCGGACGGCAAAGGCGTCGCGTTCCCGAATGACTTTCAGCCCAACCGAAAGGCCGAAGACCTGTTTGCGGAATTTGGCGCCCACTCCAATGAGACCCTCACCACGCTGGGTGCCACCGCCAGAGTGGCCGGTCGCATGATGCTCAAGCGCGTCATGGGCAAAGCCAGTTTCTGCACCCTGCAGGATGCATCCTTTGGTCCCAGCGGTGGCCGTATCCAGATCTATGTAAAAGGCGAAGACGTGGGCGAGGAGGTATACGCAGCGTTCAAGCACTGGGACCTGGGCGACATCGTCGCCGCTGAAGGGGCTGTTTTCAAGACCAAGACCGGGGAATTGTCCCTGCACGCCAGCACTGTGCGTCTGCTCACCAAGAGCCTGCGCCCCATGCCCGACAAGTTCCATGGCATCAATGACCAGGAAGTCAAATACCGCCAGCGCTACGTCGACCTGATGACCGACGAAACCGCCCGCCAGCGCTTTGTAGCGCGCAGCAAGGCCGTGAGCGGACTGCGAGACTTCATGGTGCAACACGGTTTTTTGGAAGTGGAAACACCCATGCTGCACGCGATTCCGGGCGGTGCCAATGCCCGGCCGTTTGTGACGCACCACAACGCGCTCGACCAGCAAATGTTTTTGCGCATTGCGCCGGAGTTGTACCTCAAGCGTCTGATCGTGGGCGGCTTTGACCGCGTGTTCGAGATCAATCGCAACTTCCGCAACGAAGGTATCTCGGTACGCCACAACCCCGAGTTCACCATGATGGAGTTTTACGCGGCGTACTGGAACTACCTGGACGTAATGGACTTCACCGAGGCCCTGGTGCGTGATGCGGCCCTCAAGGCCAGGGGCACAATGCAGTTGAGCTATGGCGGCAAACTGGTCAACCTCGAGCAGCCGTTCGAACGCCTGACCATTGTGGAGGCCATTGCCAAACACACGGCGGCCGGACCCCATGTGAATGATGTCGAATGGCTGACCCATGCCCTGCGTAAACTGGGCATGAGTGAAGCCAAGCACCAACTTGCTTCGCGCAGCCTGGCCAGTCTGCAGGTGCTGTATTTCGAAGAAACCGTTGAAGAGAAGCTCTGGCAACCGACGTTCATTTGCGAACACCCGGTAGAGATTTCACCGCTGGCCCGCGAAAGCGATAGCAAGCCCGGCGTGACCGAACGCTTCGAGTTGTACGTCACCGGTCGTGAATTCGGCAACGGCTTCTCGGAGTTGAACGATGCTGAAGTTCAAGCGGCCCGTTTTCAGTCCCAGGTGGCTGCCAAGGACAGCGGCGACGACGAGGCCATGTACTATGACCACGACTTTGTACGCGCGCTGGAATACGGCATGCCCCCGACGGGCGGATGCGGCGTGGGGATCGACCGCCTGATGATGCTGCTGACCGACAGTCCCAGCATCCGCGACGTGATTTTGTTTCCGGCGCTGCGCCGGGAGTCCTGATTCGATCGGCTTGTGGCGGCCGCATCCCTTCACTATTTGCAGGGTTATCCTCCCGAGACCCTGGCACACGTGCAGCAGATGCTGCTGCAGCAGCAGGTGGGCCGATGGCTGCTTAACAAGTACCCGCAAGCGCACGGCCTGCGCACGGATGGTGCGCTGTACGCGCATGTGCAAACCCTGAAGCAGGAGTTCCTCAAGGGGTCTGAACCGCTGAGCAAGGTCGCGTATGACAGCAAACTGCAGGTAATGAAGAACGCGCTTGGCACCCACACGGCTGTGTCTCGGGTACAGGGTTCCCGGCTCAAGGCCAAGCGGGAGATCCGCATTGCAGCCCTGTTCAGGGATGCTCCGCATGAGTTCCTGCGCATGATCGTGGTGCACGAACTCGCCCACCTGCGCGAGCGCGCCCATGACAAGGCGTTTTACCAGCTCTGCACCTACATGGAGCCCGACTACCACCAGATCGAGTTTGAACTGCGGGTGTACCTGACGCACCTTGAAGGGCGTGGTGAACGGCTCTGGGCGGAGGCACTCAGCCCTTGAGCACAGCGCCCTTCACGGTAAAGCCCAGCTTCTCGAGAAATTGTGCAACCCGTTCCACCTGGTCGCCCTGCACCTCGATTGCGCCGTCCTTGACGGTGCCGCCCGATCCGCAGGCGGTTTTGAGCTGCTTGCAAAGTGCCGACAGCGTCGCATCGTCCAGAGCCAGTCCGCGAACCAGCGTCACGCCCTTGCCACCACGGCCCTTGGTTTCCCGGCTGACACGGGCAATGCCATCACCCATGGCGCGCGCCGGCTGCGCTTTGCACTGGCATCGCGCCAGCGGATGCCGGCAGGCCGGACACATGCGGCCGCTGTCGGTGCAATACACCAGACCGGCGCTGGAAGGAGATGATTTCATGTCTGCATTTTCGCTATTGATTCCATAGCTGGCTGCGCATATTTTACGGGGGCTCTGTGCCACAATGGCAGCCAATTACAATCTGGAACAGGAAATCGGCCATGTCCCGTCAAAGTGTTTGGGCCACCAAAGTCGCCGGCTTGATTCGGGGTGGCAACAGCCATGCGGCACTGGCTCAGATCAAGGTCGCACCGACTGTGAAAGACCTTCAACATCTACGCGTCTTGCTTGCTTCTCAGAGTTTGTTGACCAAAAATCCACAGGTCGACGCAGCCACGCTAGACCAGATCTCGGCGCTGTCGGCACCACGTCTGCATCGATCTCCCTGAGAGCGGATGCAACGGCGAGGCACTTACTTGCCCGTTGTGATCGAGTAATCTGCGCGGTAAGGCTCTTGCTTGGAAAATGCCTCCAGTTGACTGTTATCGCGGTCACTGGCTGGCAAGGTCGCAGAATGCGTAACCCCCTTGGCCCTGGCAGGTTCCGCCTGACCAGAGGGCGCAAATAGCAGCACGCTGATCAACAGCACCGTCAGCGCTGAGGCCAAGGTCAAAGCGCGCAGCAAAAAATTGGCCGAACTTTCTTGCTTTTCGTTGTCATGGTTTGCAGTCATTTTCTACTCCCTGAGAGGTTCGGTTAGTGGACGATTCCACCCGCCTCATGGATAAAAACGTACGCCCATCCCAAAACCGGACAAGCTGCTTCAAATATTTTCGATCGCCCCGGGCACAAGTGCTCTAAACTGGCAGCGGCGGATGGCAGTGGTGTGCGTGCATTGGCACCGAAGTCGGCGCAATTCGCAGGGAGGCAACAGTTGACTGAGGAAAGTTTCACGGGCGAAGGTACCGTAACCCGCCTGCTGGCGGTGGCGCGCGCGGGGGGCCAGGAAGCTGGACGCGAGCTGTACACGTTCCTGTACCAAGACCTGCGACGCCTGGCGCGTTCCAGACTTCGCTCCAGCGCCCCGTTGACCCTGCTGGACACAACTGCCCTGGTGCACGAATCATTCCTGCGCCTGGTCAACCTTAACCAGAGCCATGTGAATGACCGACTGAGTTTTTTTGGCTACGCTGCGTGCGTGATGCGATCCATCGTGATCGATTTTGTACGCAAGAAAAGGACCGAGCGACGTGGCGGCAATCTGACTTTTGTGACCCTAACCGACGCCCACGCCGACTCCATAGCGCAGCAGGAAGACGACATCATCCGTGTCAGCGAAGCGCTGGACGAACTGGCCAAGATCGACCCACGTGCAACGCAAGTGGTGGAGATGCGCTACTTCGCGGGAATGACCGAGCAGGAGGTCGCTTCAGTGCTGGGTGTGACGGACAGAACAGTTCGACGCGACTGGGAAAAAGCAAAACTGCTGCTCAAGGTGGCGTTAACCTAACCGAACACTCGACGGGCACAGGGATAAACACATGGATCTTGGCAAGGAAGACTGGGCTGTCCTCTCCGCGCTACTCGACCAGGCGTTGGAGCTGCCACCGGAGCAGCGGCAAACGTGGCTCGATCAACAAGTGGACCTTCCCGACCACCTCAGAACGGTGGCCAGCGGCCTAGTTAAACCGCAAAGCGACACCTTCTCGTTGCCCACACTTCCCCGCTATGCCGACGCGGACTTGCATTCGCTGGATGCAACTGAGCCGCAATCATTGGCCGGCGGTACCCAAATCGGACCCTACCGGTTGTTGCGAGAAGTTGGCCAAGGCGGCATGGGCACTGTCTGGCTTGCCGAACGCAGTGATGCCACTCTCAAACGCGAAGTTGCACTCAAACTTCCGCACAGCACGCTGACCAACCGCCATCTGGCTGAACGTTTCAACCGGGAACGCGATATTCTGGCGACCCTGGTGCACCCTCACATCGCACGGCTTTATGACGCCGGCATTACCAGCGAAGGACGTCCATATCTGGCGCTGGAATATGTCGATGGTGAGCCGCTGGGCAACTACTGCGAAGCGCGAAATCTTCCCATTGCCGCCCGTCTGAAACTTTTCCTGCAGGTGTTGGCAGCGGTGCAGTACGCGCACAACCAACTGGTGGTGCACCGGGACCTGAAACCCAGCAATGTACTGGTCACCGCCGACGGACAGGTTCGGCTGCTCGACTTCGGCATTGCGAAACTGCTGACCGATGGGCAGGCCCAGGAGACCGAACTCACCCAACTCGGCGGCAGGGCACTCACCCCTCAATATGCTGCCCCCGAGCAGATTTTGGGGCAACCCATCAGCACGGCGGTCGATGTTTATGCGCTGGGAGTGATGCTCTACGAGTTATTGACAGGCGTTCTTCCCTACCGACTCAAGCGCGATTCCCGCGGCGCGCTGGAAGAAGCCATTCTGGAAACCGAGGCGATCGCACCCAGCCGCGCGCTGGACACCAGCGCGGCCTATCGATCCCAGCGTCACCTGCTGCGCGGCGACCTTGATACCATCATCCTCAAGGCCTTGAAGAAAGCACCTGCGGCGCGCTATGCCACTGTGTCGGCTTTTGCTGATGACCTGCGACGCTTCCTGCTCGGTGAGCCAGTTCTGGCACAGCCTGATTCCACCATGTACCGTACCGGAAAGTTCTTGCGACGCAACCGTTGGGGCGTGGTGGCAGCAGTGGTGGTGGTCACTTCTCTCTCTGCAGGCCTGGGGTTTAGCCTCTGGCAAGCCCAGGTCGCGCAGAAGGAAGCACGCACGGCCAGTGCGGTGAAAGACTTCATGCAAGGCATTTTCCTGACGAATTCAGCCCAGCAGTCCGACCCCTTGCGCGCGCGCCAGACCACAGCACGCGATTTGCTCGATATTGGTGCCGGAAAACTCGATGCGGCGCTGGGACAGGCACCGCAGGCGAAACTGGAAATGCTGAAAATGTACAGCGAGTTGTATAGCCAATTGGACTTGCCCGAGCGCGCGGTGGAATTCGCCCAGCAATACCTCAACCTGACGCGCACAGTGTATGGCAACAACGGTCCTCAAACCATCGAAGCCCTGCTTGTGCTGGTGGCCTCCCTGCGCGGCTGGTCTCCCGATGATCCGCGTATCGGTCCGCTGCTGAACGAGGCCGGAACCCTGCTGGAACATGGCAACAACAACAGCGAAGTGCAGGCGGTGCATGCCGTGCTGGCTGCAGAGTATTTCGCCGATCGGGAGTTTGCCAAAGCCTATTCCTATGCGCACCGGGCCGCTGAGTTACAGCGCACCGCAGCACCCGATAGCAACGACGTGGCGATGGTGTTGGCCAAGGCCGCCCGTATTGATCTGCAGGCGGGCGATTGCACCAACGCTGCCAGGCTAGCCGCCGAAGGCGTTGTTGCCGCCCACGCATCTACCGCCAAGGGCGAAGCCGGCAGCGGAGGAAACGTGGTGCTGGCACCGCTGCAGGAAGTGCAAGGCAGAGCAGCCTGGTGCCAGGGAGACCGACCCGCTGCGCAGGCGCATTTACGTGAGGCACTTGTATCGGCCCGGAAATTTTTTGGCGACGGCGACACAGAAACGGTCCGCATCCAGGCAAGACTTGCCGAGGCACTGATGGCGATCGATCCCGGTTCGACCGAGGGTGCAGAGTTGCTGCGCCAAGCCGAGCAAGTGTTGGGCACGCACAATAACCAGGACAGGTCGCGGCTGTACTTGGAATCGCTCGCTGCGGTAGGGCGCGCCCAGTTCCAGGCCGGATACCCTAACGCCGCTGTTTTGAATCTGAACAAATTTCTTGCGCTGCGTGCAGGTGTTACCGCATCACCTGCAGTAGCTGAGGCGCTTCGCGTTAAAGCGCTTGCTCTTGGGGCTCTGCACCGAAACGCAGAGGCATCCACCGCGCTGGAGGAGGCTATCGCCATGCGCGCACGGTCTGGGCTGAAAAGTCAAGCAATCGACCGGGAAGAGGCCGACCTGCGCAGAGTTCTGGCCACCTTGCCACCGAGCAGCAATGTCAAGAAATAAACATCAGGGAATACAGTCCAAGGCATGCATGTAGGTGCTGCTGACCATCAACTCGTCCCATTGCGGAGCCGGCAAGAATGGCAGCAGCGCCAGGCGACGCTCTTCGCTGACCTCACTGGGCTGCCAGTGGCCCCTGACCTGCGCTTCGGTCAAACCATTAATCAGTTCGTCGATCGGTTTACCCTCACCGACCGACTGGTTGCACAGTAGAACCATGTCGCACCCGGCTTGCAGCGCCGTTACCGCAGCCTCGGTGAAACTCACCTCGCGAGCGTCGATGCGCCGTGCCCCTGCCATCGACAGGTCGTCACTGAAAATGGCACCGCCAAAACCGAGTTGACCACGCAGGATCTCGTTGAGCCACTTGCAGGAAAATCCCGCGGGGCGGGGGTCAACTTTCGGATAAATGACATGTGCCGGCATGACGCTGGTGATAACGGTGTTGAGCCAGCGGTAGGGCGCCGCGTCGTCCGCCAGAATGGTCTTCAGGCTGCGCTTGTCGACCGGAATGTCAGTGTGCGAATCCGCCTGGACAAAGCCGTGGCCCGGAAAGTGTTTGCCGCAATTGGCCATACCACTTTGCAGCAGGCCGTGCATCAAACTCTTGGCAAGCAGACTCACTACACGCGGATCGCGTGCAAAAGAGCGGTCGCCAATTACGCTGCTCTCACCAAAATCGAGATCAAGTACAGGGGTAAAGCTAAGGTCCACGCCACACGCGCGCAACTCGGCTCCCAGCACGTAGCCGCAGGCAGTGGCTGCACTGGCAGCATCAAGCGGCGCGTTCATCCACAACTCGCCCAATGCTCGCATGGGAGGCAGATGCGTAAACCCGTCGGTCTTGAAGCGCTGTACCCGCCCGCCCTCATGGTCCACACAAATCAACAGGTCGGAACGAACCTGTCGGATGCTGCGGCAAAGGAACGCCAGCTGCTCACGGTCTTTCCAATTGCGTGCAAACAGGGTCAGCCCTCCGACCAGCGGATGACGCAGGCGTTGCCGGTCCACCTTTGTCAAAGTCAAGCCGGCGATATCGATGATGAGAGGGGCGTGAAAGTTCATGGTATGTATCATGTGCTATAGATTCAGTAGCTGTCAGCGCTCATTGTACGGACCTCATAGCCACTTTTATACCCATAGTCGCTGCAAATGCACAGACTGGCATGGGCAACACAATGGCCCGCTTATCCCAAAAGCGGGGCATTGCCATGGCGCAGATCGGATCGTGAATATTTCACATATTTGCGCCCAATTACCGCATTCAGACGTCAATCTCACCCATTCGGGGGATAGGAAAACGTAGCCCCAAGGCTTAACCTGAACACACAACAAAAGTCAGAGAGGGCTTGTCCATGAAACCAGCATTATTTGGCATCGAGGCTTGGCGAAACTTATGCCAGAAAGCTGCTCGCAGCTGTAACGTCCGAGCCATGACGCCGATGCATTTCACTTTCATCCTGGGTCAGCAGATTGACGCTGCACTGAATCTCGTGCATCCGGCGTTTGAAGATTCTGCCATTGCGATCGCACGCGAGTTTGGCTACGAAACAAGTTCCAAACGTATGGAAATACTGGACCGGATCGCGCACCGTCCAACCGGTGAAAGCGCCTTCCAGTCCCGATCAGTCGGCGCAGAAAAGCTTGTTCAAACCTCGCGCACTTCAACCACGCAAAAACTCGCGGCATAGTTGGTTTCGTCGGTCACACTGACATGGACGCCAAGCCTGCGTGCCGCGCACCAGTCCTTGAGTGCACCGTGCAGTACCACAGTTGGAGCGCCGCAGGGGAGATTGGCGATTTCGCACGCGCGCCAGGTCATGGGCAAGCGCATACCCAAACCAATGGCCTTGCTGAAAGCCTCTTTGGCTGAAAAGCGGGTTGCCAGATAGCGCACACCGCGCTCCGGCCAGCGCGCACTGCGGGTCTTCCAGGTTGCGAACTCCGCATCGTTAAGGATCCTGGCGGCAAAGCGGTCACCGTGCCGCTCCAAACCGGCCCGAATACGGCGCACATCACAGATGTCGGTGCCAATGCCGTAGATCATGCTTGCAAGCATTGCAAGTAGGCGTGCACCGTCGCGGCGTAACCTAACTCTAGTGCATCAGAAATCAGCGCGTGGCCAATAGACACTTCTGCTACCCGGGGCACCGCATGCACAAAGGCTCCAAGGTTGTCGCGGTTAAGGTCGTGGCCGGCGTTGACTCCCAGGCCAGCATCCAGTGCGGCCTGCGCAGCGCCGGCAAAACGCCGCAACTGCGCGCCCTGATTCTGCGTGCCCCAGGCTGCGGCATACGGTTCTGTGTACAGTTCAATGCGGTCAGCACCTACCGCCCTGGCAGCCGCCATGGCGGCCGGTTCCGCATCCATGAACAGGCTTACACGCAGGCCCAACCCATGTGCCTGTGCAATCACAGGTTGAAGACGTGCGGCATCCCGCGGAAAGGTCCATCCATGATCACTGGTGAACTGACCTTCGCCGTCGGGAACAAAGGTTACCTGGTGCACCGGCAGCTTGCGCTCGCGCAGGTCACGCACGCAGTCCAGCAAATTGTGCAAAGGGTTGCCTTCCACATTGAACTCGCGCTCAGGCCAGGCTTTGAGCAACTCGGCCAGGTCCACGACATCGCCCGCGCGGATGTGGCGTGCATCGGGGCGCGGGTGCACCGTGATTCCGTCCGCACCGGCCTGCAAGCACAACGTTGCCGCCCGGGTGACGCTGGGAATTCCCAGGTGGCGCGTATTGCGCACCAGAGCGACTTTATTGAGGTTGACCGAAAGATGGGGTTTCATAGCTGGTGAGGTCAGAGGGACTGAATATCAAGCATCATTTGGCGCGTGCGCAGGGTTTTGACACCGCAATGGTAGTGCAGCAATGCCCGCAACATCGGTTTGAGCTCGGCCTGCACCGCAGCGCAGGCACGCAGTGTGGCGGTAAAGGGTGCGTCATCGTGCAGCGCAGCCTGCAACATCAACCATTGACCACCCGCAATGCTGGCACGGTCCTCCTGTCCCGACTGTCGCAATCCGCCCTCTGGTACCAGGCAATAGCGGGTGTCGTCCTGCAGTCCCCCCAGCGTCATGGTCTGCTGGTTAAGCACCGGAAGCAGACCAATTTCCCGCAGCAACAAGAGCTCGAACGTACGCAAGGCCGCCTGCAGCGCTTCGCCGTGCTCGCTGGCCAACACTTGCACGACATTGGCATAAATATCAAAGAGGCCGGGATGCGGATCGTCACGCGCCAACAAGGTCAGTAGCAGTTCATTAAGGTAATAACCCGATAGCAGCGCATCGCCCGTGGGCATGACGTGCCCGCCCTGCCACTCGGCGGCCTTGAGCGTGCGAATTTCTGCATCCCCTCCAAATGCCAAGTGAAGGGGTTGCAGCGGTAGCAGCACCGGACGGAAACTGGAACTGGGCCGCTTGGCACCCTTGGCCACCAGTGCAATACGCCCATGCGCGCGGGTGAACACTTCCAGGATCAGACTGGATTCGCTCCAGTCGTAACGATGCAGCACAAAAGCCGGCTCATCCGAGATGCGCTTGGTCGCCACAGCGCCCTCAGGCCAGCGCCGGGTCGCCCCAGGCAAGCCTGGGCCCCCTCGGGGGAAAGTGCAGTACACGCAGTGACAAACGTAGAGGAGACATTACTCGTAGCCGAAGCTGCGCACCCGCGCTTCGTCGTCGGCCCAACCGGATCGCACCTTCACCCACAGCTCCAGGAATACCTTGGCGTCTGCCAGTTTCTCCAGTTCGACCCGGGTCTCCATGCCGATGCGCTTGATGCGCTCGCCCTTGTCGCCGATCACCATGGCCTTGTGGCCATCGCGCTCCACCACAATCGTGGCAGCGATGCGCAGTAGACGCTTTTGGCCCTTCTTCTGTGGTGGCTCTTCTTCGAACCTGTCGATTACAACGGTCGATGTGTACGGCAGTTCATCGCCCGTCAGACGAAACAATTTCTCACGTACCAGTTCACTCGCCAGGAATTTTTCGCTACGGTCGGTGAGTTCATCCTCGGCGTACCACCAGGCTTGCACAGGCAGGAATTTTTCGCAGATCCCCAGCAACCGCTCAATGTCCTTGGCGCTCTTGGCTGACATGGGAACAAACTCGGCAAAGTCGTATTTGCCCTGCATGGTCTGCAGCCAGGGCGCGATGTCGCCGCGGCGGTGCACATTGTCGAGCTTATTGGCGATGAGCAGCGTAGGAATGTCCTTGCCCAGCAAGGCCAACACCCGCGCGTCCGCCGGAGTGAAGCTACCCGCTTCCACTACAAACAGAATCAGATCCACATCCGCCACTGCCCCTTGCACCGTCTTGTTGAGCGACTTGTTCAACGCGTTGGCGTGCAGGGTCTGAAACCCTGGCGTGTCGACAAACACGAACTGCGTAGCACCCCGCGTGTGCATACCAGTGATTCGATGGCGCGTGGTTTGTGCCTTGCGCGACGTGATGCTGATCTTCTGACCTACCAGGGCATTGAGCAGGGTGGACTTGCCCACATTGGGTTTACCCACAATCGCCACCAGACCACAACGCTGGCCGTCCGCAGTGGTGCCGGGTGCATTGAGTTTGGGCGTACTCTTGAGCAAACCCTCCAGCATGCTGTCCAGATCGGCTTGAGGCTCATTCATGCCTGTAGCGCCCATGGAACCTGCGTGTTCAGCTACTTTTTTAGGAGCAATCATAGGAATTACCTGGCCTTCGATTTCAGTGTTTGCAGCATCGCAGCGGCTGCGGCCTGCTCGCCGGACCGGCGCGAACCACCGATACCACGTTCTGCCAACCGCAGTTCAGGAATTTCACATTCCACATCAAAGCTTTGCTTGTGCGCCGCACCCAGGGTACCGACCACCTTGTAGACCGGCAGTTTCATCTTTCGCCCTTGAAGCCACTCTTGCAGTTCCGTTTTTGGATCCCTTCCAATGGCTTCCATTTGCGGATTGATTTCCACCGCATTGAACAACCGGTGCACCAAGGCTTGTGCAGCCGCAAACCCAGCGTCCAGGTACACCGCCCCAATAACGGCCTCAAGCGCATCGGATAACGCATTCGGTCGCTTCTGCACGCCCGTATTCACGGCACCCTCACCCACTTTGAGAACTTCAGGCAACTTCAGATCCAGGGCGAGTTGGTACAAAGTGTCCTTCTTTACCAGGTTGGCACGGACCCGCGACAAATCTCCCTCGGGCAGTGAGTCCAAGCGGGAATAAAGCAGGTCAGATATTGTCAAGTTGAGCACCGAGTCGCCCAGAAACTCTAGGCGTTCGTTATGGTCTGACGAGAAACTGCGGTGGGTCAGGGCCTGGCGCAGCAGGGAAGCATTGGAGAATTCGTGTTGCAAGCGTCGTTGCAACTCGACCAGGCCATCGATCACGTTATTTGGAGCGGCCGGCGTACTTGAGCGTGAGAAACGCCGGCCCAGTGAGGTGAATTTCACGCTGGTACTCGAAACTCACTACCACCTTGTCGGACTCTTTGGTCACGATGATGTCCTTGCCCGAAATGGACTTGATATCGTCGATGGCTGCGGCCTTGTCAAATAACATTCGCACATCAGCAACGGTCGTACCTTCGGTCGCAGCTTTGTTCACCGCTTTGTTGATCGCCTGAAGTTCGACCAGCGTCGGAAAGACCTGGGCCGCGACGACACCAGCCATCGCAAGCACGGAAGCGGTAAAGACCAAACCAATGAAAGAAATACCACGTTGACGCGATTTACGTTGTAATGCCATGTATCGTCCCCCTATCAATCAAAAGACCCAATGCGCTTGAGACTGCCAAAATTCATCCAGACAAAAAACGCTTTGCCCACAATATTTTTCTCGGGTACAAAGCCCCAATAGCGAGAATCAAGTGAATTATCGCGATTGTCGCCCATCATGAAATAGTGCCCGTCAGGGACTCTACAGGTTACGCCTTCGACGGTGTAGCTGCAAGCGTCACGTCCCGCAAAATTATCGGCACCTGGAACAAACGCCGGCCGGTCGTCATCGTTGAGCAAACGGTGCTTCTTGTCGCCAATCTGCTCTTCAAATTGTTTGAAGTAGCGCATATGTTCTTCATCAAAAAACTCGGGAAGACCGGTCGTGGCCACCGACTTGCCGTTGATCGTCAAACGCTTGTTGAGATAGGCCACGGTGTCACCAGGAACACCCACGACCCGCTTGATGTAATCGAGGCTGGGCTTGGGCGGATAACGGAAAACCATCACATCCCCAGGTTGCGGCTTGTTGCCTTCGGAGATTTTGATGTTGAGTACTGGAAGGCGCAACCCGTAGGTGAATTTATTCACCAGAATCAGGTCCCCCACCAGCAAGGTAGGAACCATGGACCCGGACGGAATCTTGAACGGTTCAAACAAAAAGGAGCGCAAGAAAAAAACCGCGATGATCACTGGGAACAGCCCCGCCGTCCAGTCCAGCCACCAGGGTTGCATGAGCAACCGTGCTTTCGCTTCGGAAACATTCCCATCTGCCTGGCTGATGCCGAGTTTGTCCAGATCTTGGCGACGTTTGGAGTCGTTGGCCTCCAGCGTGCGCGCAGCCTGCTGGCGTTGCGGCAAGAAATAGAAACGCTCGGCCAACCAGTACACGCCGGTCACCACGGTGGCCATGAACAGCAGCAATGCGAAGTTGCCTTCTATCATTCCAAGGTACCAGGAGCCCGCATAAAGGACGAATGCTGCCAGAACAGCCGAAGTAATCGCCTGCATCAAATAGGTACTCCCACGCCCAGGGACTGCCCCGCGGCGATCAATCTTCCACCTGCAAAATTGCTAGAAATGCCTCTTGGGGAACTTCCACGGATCCAATCTGCTTCATGCGCTTTTTGCCTGCTTTTTGTTTCTCAAGGAGCTTCTTCTTGCGCGATATATCGCCACCGTAGCACTTGGCGAGAACGTTTTTGCGCAGAGCCTTGATTGTCTCACGCGCAATGATATTGGCTCCAATCGCTGCCTGAATTGCAACATCGTACATCTGACGCGAAATGATCTCGCGCATCTTGGCTACCACCGCCCGCCCCCGGTATTGCGACTGTGACCGGTGCACGATGATGGAAAGCGCATCAACCCGTTCCCCATTGAGCAAAATGTCCACCTTCACTACATCGGATGCTCGGTATTCCTTGAATTCATAGTCCATGGAAGCGTAACCGCGGCTAACGCTTTTGAGCTTGTCAAAGAAGTCCAGCACGATCTCACCCAAAGGCATATCGTAGGTTAGTACCACCTGCCGGCCCTTATACGCCATGTTCATCTGCATGCCACGCTTTTGGTTCGCCAGCGTCATCACCACACCCACATATTCCTGTGGCATGTAAAGATGCACCGTGACGATGGGTTCACGAATTTCTTCCAGCCGTCCCTGGTCAGGCATCTTGGAAGGGTTCTCCACCATCATGACCTCGCCATCCGCTTTCATCACTTGGTACACCACACTGGGTGCGGTAGTGATCAAGTCCTGATCGAACTCGCGCTCCAGTCGCTCCTGCACAATTTCCATGTGCAGCAGACCCAAGAAACCACAGCGAAACCCGAAGCCAAGTGCCTGAGAAACCTCTGGTTCGTAATGTAACGAGGCATCATTGAGCTTGAGCTTTTCCAGCGAATCCCGCAGCGAGTCGTACTCGCTGGCCTCGGTAGGGTACAAACCGGCAAACACCTGGGGCTGAATTTCCTTGAACCCCGGTAGGGCCTCTGCGGCCGTGAACGCTGCACCACCCGTACCCGGTTTGATCAGTGTCACGGTGTCGCCCACCTTGGCCGCCTGCAATTCCTTGATTCCGGCGATGATGAATCCTACTTCTCCAGCTTCCAGGGACTCACGCGGTTGGGTCGCGGGCGTGAACACGCCCAGATTGTCGGCGTTGTAAGTGGCCCCAGTCGCCATCATCTTGATGCGTTCACCCTTGGCCAGACGCCCGTCCACCACGCGCACCAGCATCACCACACCGACGTAACTGTCAAACCAGCTATCAATGATCATGGCACGCAGCGGGGCCGTGGGATCTCCTCTGGGTGCAGGAATCTTCGCCACAATGGCTTCCAGAATCTCTTCAATGCCCATGCCCGACTTGGCTGAACACGGAATTGCCTCCGTGGCATCTAACCCAATCACGTCCTCGATCTCGGTACGTGCATTGTCGGGGTCGGCATTGGGTAAATCCATTTTGTTCAGCACAGGGACAACTTCCACGCCAAGGTCGAGTGCCGTGTAGCAGTTTGCAACCGTCTGTGCTTCAACCCCTTGTGATGCATCCACCACCAACAATGCACCTTCGCACGCCGATAGCGAACGGCTTACCTCGTAAGAGAAGTCGACATGCCCCGGCGTGTCGATCAAATTCAGGTTGTAGATCTGCCCGTCCTTCGCCGTGTACTTGAGCGCAGCGGTCTGCGCCTTGATGGTTATCCCACGCTCTTTTTCAATATCCATCGAGTCAAGAACTTGCGCCTCCATCTCTCGCGCTTCGAGCCCACCACAACGTTGGATGAGACGGTCAGCGAGCGTAGATTTGCCGTGATCGATGTGGGCAATGATTGAAAAATTTCTGATGTGATTCATCAACGGAAACGCTTAAGTGCTTGAATTAAAACGAAGGGAAAAGAAAAAAGGGCGCGTCGTTAAACGACGCGCCCTGAACCAACAATCATTGGCAACTGCGAAGGTTGGAACTTCATTGTAGGCAAAAAGTTGCTTTTGCAAAGCACCAAAAATCGCATTGTTAAGAAGTTGCAAGGCAGCAACAGAAATTTTATACACAGGTTATTAACAAAATTAGCGGGCTTCATATGGACAACTTGTGGGTGATCTGTTGATCCACTGTGGGCTACTTAAAACCATTCCATATGGTGGACTAATTGGTAGTCCATATATCCATAATGATGCTCAGAAGGCCTGCATTCTAACCAAACTTCAAACTCATTCGCTACGTTAGCGCTTACATACTTACATATGCATCGCCGCAAATGAAAAAAAGTCTGCTATTAAATTCATAAAAAAGACCACAAAGCCAACAACGAACTGGGGTCATTTTTACTTTGACTGGCTTCATCGGTTGATCCGGATGACAGCGTACTGAGTCCATTCATCGCGTCTGAATAGCACGTTCAGGGGCTTGCTCTTGTCAAACTTTGCAAGAACCGTCTCGAAGTCCTTGATACCGTTGACCTCGATATTGGCCACCGCAAGAATGATATCTCCTTCACGTAAGCCGGCTCGCGCCGCGGCCTCGGTGGCAGCCTCGACTTTTACGCCCCCCTTTATCTTCAATTCCTTGCGCTGCGCATCAGTCACTTCGCTGACGGCAAGTCCAAAGGCCTGTGCAGCCGAAGAGGCCTTGGGCTTCTCCTCTTTGGCCGAAGACTTGGCTGCCGACTTGTCGGCTTCCACCTCGGCAATGGTGATGCTAAGTTCCTTGGTTGAACCGCGGCGGAACACTGTGACCGTGCTCTTGTTGCCAGGCTTGGTGCTGCCAACGATACGAGGCAGGTCACTGGACTTGTCAATCGCCTTGCCATCGAACCTGGTGATAATGTCCCCAGCCTCCACACCAGCCTTCTCGGCCGGAGCGCCCGCTTCAACGCCGCGCACCAGGGCACCCATGGGCTTACCCAGACCAATGGACTCTGCCACCTCTTTGCTGACCTGTTCAATCTGCACCCCGATGCGTCCGCGCGAAACACGCCCGGAGCTACGCAGTTGTTCGCTCACGCGTACGGCCTCGTCCATAGGGATGGCAAAAGAAATCCCCATAAACCCTCCGGAGCGGGAGTAAATCTGGCTGTTGATGCCCACCACCTCGCCACGCATATTGATCAGAGGTCCGCCCGAGTTCCCCGGGTTGATGGCAACGTCAGTCTGGATGAAAGGCAAATAGTCGCCGGTGTCGCGCTGTTTGGCGCTCACGATCCCCGCAGTGACGGTGTTCTCCAACCCAAACGGCGATCCAATGGCCATCACCCATTCACCAACCCGCAGCTTGCTGACATCGCCCACTTTCACCGCCGGCAAACCGGAGGCTTCGATCTTGACCACGGCGACATCGGTCCGTTTGTCTGCCCCAATAATCTTGGCTTTGAACTCGCGCTTGTCCGTCAGCGTAACCAGCACCTCATCCGCCCCGTCAACTACGTGGGCATTGGTCATGATGAA
>CAIPGC010000049.1 GCA_903864505.1 uncultured beta proteobacterium
ACGTCAGCCTGGAGTCGCCTTTGTTTTTGGCACTGCTCGAGGAAGGTCGGGGCGTTGATCCGCAAACGGGTGCGCCGGCCAGCGCCACCCCCCCGGGCGCTGCGGACGGTGCCGGTCAGGTGCCCCCGGAGTCGGCCCAGGAGGCGCGCATTGTGGCACTCACCCAGGAACTGCGCACCAAGGACGAATATCTGCAAAGCACGCGCGAGGAGCTGGAAAGCTCGACCGAAGAACTGAAGTCGTCCAACGAAGAAATGCAGTCGGTCAACGAAGAGCTGCAAAGCACCAACGAAGAACTCGAGACCTCCAAGGAAGAGCTGCAATCGGTCAACGAAGAACTGGCTACGGTCAACACCGAACTGCAGTCCAAGGTGACCGATCTGTCGCGCACCAATGACGACATGAGCAACCTGCTGGCGGGCACCGGCATCGGCACGGTGTTTGTCGACCACCAGCTGCGCATATTGCGCTTCACCCCGGCGGCCAGCGCCATCATCAATCTGATTGTGAGCGATGTCGGACGCCCGGTGGCGCACATTGTCTCCAACCTGGTCGGCTACACCAGCCTGCTCGACGACCTGCGTGCCGTGCTGCAAAGCCTGATCCCCAAGGAGCTGGAGGTGCAGGCCGCCGACGGCAATTGGTACACCCTGCGCATTCAGCCCTACCGTACGCTGGACAATGTGATTGAGGGGGCGGTGGTCTCATTTATTGACATTACCGAGGTGGTAAAGACGCGCCTGGCCTTGCAAACCTCGGAGACCAAGTTTCGCGACCTGTTTGAGAAAGGGCCGATCGGCGTGGCCTTTCATGAAATGATTTATGACGCGGCCGGCAAGCCGATCGATTACCGCTTCATCGATGCCAATTCGAGCTATCGGGATCTGACCGGCGTCGATCCGCGCGGGAAGAAGGCCACCGAGGCTTTTCCCGGTATCGAAAAAGACCCCGCCGACTGGATCGGCACCTTCGGCCATGTGGCCCGCAGCGGCGAGCAGATGCGTTTTGAGCGGCATCTGCAGTCCAATGGCTGCTGGTACGACTGCGTTGCCTACCAGAGCGGCCCGGACCGTTTTGTCGCGGCCTTCCTGAACATCACCGAGCGCAAGCACATCGAAGAGGCGCTTGAGAAGGCGCGCGGGTTGCTGCTGGCACAGGGAAGCAAAGAAAAATCATAGGCGCAAATAGTGGCTGCTAGCCCAACCAGGCCCACGCCCGGCGCGCAGGCGCTGCGCCGAGACGCCGAGGCGCTGATCCGCCAGGGGCATGATGCGTCCGACCCCGGATCGTCACTGCCATCAAGCGCAAGCCTGCGCCAAACGCTGCACGAATTGCGCGTCCACCAGATCGAGCTGGAGATGCAAAACGAAGAGTTGAGCCGAACCCAGCACGCGCTCGCCCTGGAGCGTGCACGCTACTTCGAACTGTATGACATGGCCCCGGTGGCCTATTGCAGTGTCAGCCAGAAGGGGCTGATCGTGCAGTCCAACCTGCAGGCCTCGATGCAGTTCGGGCTGGCACGCAGTGCGCTGATGGGGCGGCGCTTCACCGCCTTCATTCACCGCAACGCGCAGGACCTCTACTACCGGCTGAAAAAAGATCTGCTGGAGTCGGGTGCGTCGCAGTCTGGGGAGTTCGAGTTAGTGCGCCATGACGGCAGCACCTTTTGGGCGCTGTTGCAGATGAGTGTCGGGCAAGACGAGGCGGGGGATGCGCTGCTGCTGATTGTGCTGGTCGACCTCAGCGAGCGCCGGCAAGTCCAGGCGCAACGTCTGGAACTGGCGGAGCGGCTGGAAAAAATTTCCACGCGACTGCCCGGCATGGTCTTCCAGTTTCGCCTGCGCCGCGATGGAAGTGCACACTTCCCCTATGCCAGCGGGGCCATTGCACAGATCTACGGTGTCAGCGCGGCCCAAGCGCTGGCCGATGCTGCTCCGGTATTTGCCGCGCTGCATCCGGATGACCACGACCGTGTGCTCGGCTCGCTGATGGAGTCGGCGCACGGCGTGACGCCGTGGGTACAGGAGTACCGGGTGCGCTCTGCCGACGGTACCCTGCGCTGGGTGCACAGCAATGCGCTGGCGCAGCGCGAGGCCGATGGCGGCACGCTGTGGCATGGCTTTGCCACCGACATCACACAGCGCAAACTCACTGAGGAAGAGCTGGCAACGCACCGCGCCGAGGTGGCGCGGGGTGAAACACTGCAGCGCCTGCGTGAGCTCAACGCACAAAACCAGAATGCCCGGGAAGACGAACGTCGGCACGTGGCGCGCGAGATACACGACGAGCTCGGGCAACAGCTGACGGCACTGCGGCTGGGCCTGCTGCTGACGGAGGTGCGCTTTTGCCCCCAAGACCCGGCACTGGCGAACCAGGTGGCGGACATGAAAGGGCTGGTCGACCGTGCCATCCAGGGGGTGCGTGGCGTTGCTACGCAGTTGCGCCCGGCCGCGCTCGACCTGGGACTGATACCGGCCCTCGAATGGTTGTGCGCGGACTTTTCCAAGCGCACGGGTCTTCCCTGCACGATGCGGGCCCACGCCAGCGCAGTCGTGCTGGCCGCAGACCGTGCCGTGCTGGTGTTTCGGATCGTGCAGGAGTCGCTCACCAACATCACACGCTACGCCGGCGCCAGCCAGGTTGCGGTGACCCTCAGCCGCACCGGCACGCGCCAGGTCAAACCGGGCCAGCAGCAGGCTTACGGCCTGCGGCTGGAAGTGCGCGACGACGGGCAGGGCTTTGATGTCGCTGCGGCCCGCCTGAAAAAAACCTTCGGTTTGCTCGGCATGCGCGAGCGCGCCAACACCCTGGGCGCGCAGCTCTCGATCCAGAGCCGCCTCGGGCAAGGCACCCGCATCAGCCTGACCATCCCGCTGGACAACGCGCCACCAAAGGAGATGCCATGATCCGCATCCTGATTACCGACGACCACGCCATTGTGCGCAGTGGTTTGAAGCAGTTATTTGCCCAGATCAGCGATTTTCAGGTGGTAGGCGAGGCCGCCAACGGTGCGGAACTGCTAGCGCAGTTGCGCGAACTGGCGGTTGATCTGGTGCTGCTTGACTTTGACATGCCCGGCATCAGCGGGGCCGACCTGATCGCGCGGGTGCGCTCGCGCTACCCGCAGTTGCCGCTGCTGGTGCTGAGCATGCATAACGAGGCCCATCTGGCACTGCGCGCCCTCAAGGCGGGAGCCACTGGCTACATCACCAAAGACTGCAACCTCGACATCCTGCTGCCAGCGATCCGCCAGGTGGCTGGCGGAAATGCCTTCATTGCCCCCGGCTTGGCCGATCAAATGGTGCTAGAGGAAATCTCAGGTGTTCAGCAAGCACCGCACCGCTTGCTGACTGCACGCGAGCTGCAGGTACTGCGACTGCTGGTCAACGGACTGGCGGTGCACGAAATTGCGGCCGAGCTCGCCATCAGCAACAAGACCGTGAGCACCCACAAGGCCCGTGCGATGCAAAAGATGGCGATCACTAACACCGCCGATTTGATGCGCTATGCCTTGCTGCACGGCATGGGCGGGGCGCTGGTTGCGGCTCCACAACCCACACCAGGGTAGGAACTGCCCTACGCATGGGTCAGATTTCACTGACTCAAAATCATCTGCGCCTGATAGCGCGCGCCAGCCGCTTTGACCATAGTCAGGGCATGCAAAACACTTTTGCCTTTGATGAAGCATTGCCGGTACGCGATGACCTCGAAGTGCAGTTGCTGGCACGCTCGATGGCCCTGTCCATCGCCAAGGACGCGGTCGCTGCGTCACAGCGCGCCCGCACCAGCTTTCTGAACAATATGAGCCACGAGCTGCGCACCCCCCTGAGCAGCATCATCGGTCTGACCGGTCTGGCGTGCGGGCGCGCCACCGATGCCAAGCAGGCCGAACAACTGGGCAAAGTACAGCACGCAGCCGAGCAGCTGCTGACGCTGGTTACCGACATACTGGACCTGAGCGAGCTCGAATCCCGGCAACTGGGCCTGACGTACGCGCCATTCCAGCTTGGCGTGGTGCTCGACGGCCTGCACCAGCGGGCCATGCAGGAGGCAAACAAAAAGGGCCTGGTGCTGGTGTTCGACACCCCTGCCAACTTGCACGACCTGGCGCTGCAGGGCGACCCATTGCGGCTGGGGCAAGTCCTGCTGGCACTCACCGGCAACGCCATCAAATTCACCGAGCAGGGGAGTGTCGATGTGCGGGCGAGCCTGGCAGAGCAAACGCCGGACGATGTGGTGCTGCGCTTTGAAGTGCAGGATACCGGCATCGGTATCGCAGCGGTGGACCAGAAGAGGCTCTTTGGCCTGTTTGAACAGATCGATGACTCACCCACGCGCCGCCATGGCGGTGCCGGTGTGGGCTTGGCACTGAGCAAGCAGCTCATCGAGCTGATGGGTGGAAGTATTGGCGTTGATAGTCAGCCCGGTGGCGGTTCGGTGTTCTGGTTCACGGTGCGCCTGGACAAGTTGTACCGCCAACCGTGTGCGATAAGCAATCGCGACAGCGCCGCCCGGGTCTACCTGGACGATGCCGCGCGACAGGACCGGTTTATAGGGCTACAGGAAGCCAAAGCGCTGGTGCATCAACTGCGCTTGCGACAGGCTGAGCTGGAGCTCGAGTGCGCGGCACTGCGTCAGCGGGTGGCGGCGTAGCACCGAGCACCCATGCCCCCCTTGCATAAAGCCGCGCCGGACAACCGGCGCATTGACGAATGCGCGGTGCCAGCGCAGGCCACGGGTCACCCTGGTGGCGCCCGGTTGCAAGGCCACCTGCTGGTAGCCGAGGACAACCCGATCTGTGCCAAGGTGATCCAGACGCTGTTGTGTGAACAGGGGCTGACCCTGACGCTGGTCGGTGACGGCCAACAGGCGGTCGAGGCAATCTTGCATGGTCGCCCCGACCTGGGCCCCGACCTGATCCTGATGGACTTGCAGATGCCGTTGCTGGACGGCTACGCTGCCACCCGGCGCATCCGCCAGTGGGAGACCGAAACCGGCCGCCAGCGCCGCTTGCCCATCGTCGCCCTGACGGCCCATGCCTTTGAGCAGGACCGCCAGCGCTGCATGGACGCCGGCATGGACGACTTTTTAAGCAAACCGGTTTTGCTGCCGGTGCTCCAAGCAGCACTGGCGCGGTGGCTGCCAGGCGCATCCCAAACACGGTAGTTGGCTCGGGTGGTGCGCAAAGCGCATGAGCCGGGCAGCCCATGGGGTGCCGCCCCGAAGTGGTTTTTCAACGAAAACAAGCACGCATCCGGCGTGACATCCACTCGCAATACCTAAGGCGGTCTACTTGCCACCCAATTTCAAAAAGTCCCCATCCTTGCCCAGTGACAGCATGCCGCTTTGCGCATAAATGCCCAGCTTGGCGCGGGTGTCGGTGATGTCGAGGTTGCGCATGGTCAGCTGGCCGATGCGGTCGAGCGGACTGAACGGTGCGTCTTCCACTTTTTCCATGGACAGGCGCTCGGGCGCGTAGGTCAGGTTGGGCGACTCGGTGTTGAGCAGGCTGTAGTCGTTGCCGCGGCGCAATTCGAGTGTGACGGTGCCGGTGATGGCGCTGGCGACCCAGCGCTGGGCGGTCTCGCGCAGCATGATGGCCTGGCTGTCAAACCAGCGGCCCTGGTACAGCAGGCGCCCGAGCTTGCGACCGTTGTCGCGGTACTGCTCGATCGTGTCTTCGTTGTGGATGCCGGTGACCAGGCGCTCATACGCGATGAACAGCAGCGCCAGGCCGGGCGCTTCGTAGATGCCGCGGCTCTTGGCTTCGATGATGCGGTTCTCGATCTGGTCGCTCATGCCCAGGCCATGGCGCCCGCCAATGCGGTTGGCTTCCAGTATCAGACTCACCAGGTCGGGGTACTCAACGCCGTTCAGCGCAGCGGGGCGACCTTCTTCAAAACGCACCGACACTTCCTCGGCCTTGACGACGCAGTCGTCTTTCCAGAACGGCACACCCATGATGGGGTTGACTATGCTGATGCCGCTGTCCAAATTTTCCAGGTCCTTGGCTTCGTGGGTGGCGCCCAGCATGTTGGAGTCGGTGGAGTAGGCCTTCTCGGCGCTCATCTTGTAGCCAAAGCCGTGCGCGCTCATGAAGGCGCTCATCTCGGCGCGGCCACCGAGTTCGTCAATGAACGCCTGGTCGAGCCAGGGCTTGTAGATCTTGAGCGCGGGATTGGTCAGCAGGCCGTAGCGGTAAAAGCGCTCGATGTCGTTGCCCTTGAAGGTGGAGCCGTCGCCCCAGATGTTCACATCGTCCTGCTTCATGGCCGACACCAGCATGGTGCCGGTAACGGCGCGGCCCAGCGGCGTGGTGTTGAAGTAGGTGACGCCGGCGGTGCTGATGTGGAAGGCGCCGCTTTGCAGGGCGGCAAGGCCTTCTGCGGCGAGCTGCGCTCTGCAGTCGACCAGGCGGGCTTTCTCGGCACCGTATTCCATCGCCTTGCGCGGGATTTCGTCGTAGTCCGACTCATCGGGCTGGCCCAGGTTGGCGGTGTAGGCGTAGGGCAGGGCGCCCTTGAGTTTCATCCAGTGCAGCGCGGCACTGGTGTCGAGCCCCCCCGAGAATGCGATACCGACTTTTTGGCCGACGGGGATGTTTTGGAGAATGGTATTAGACATGTAATTGGCCTCTAGACCCCGCAGAATAAGCGTGAGCAGCTATAAATAAAGGAGCGTTTGCGGAACGGCTTAGCCGAAGTGGCAGATGTAGTGGTAGGCCTCTGTCACCCGAATATCAAACTTGGCGTTCCCGGGCACGCTGAATTTTTCACCGGCGACAGACTTCATCCATGCATCGGTTCCGGCAAGCTTGTATTCGCAGCTGCCGGCCACGCATTCCATGATTTCGGGCGCGCCGGTGTTGAAGGTGAGGGTGGCGGGAAGAATCACACCGACGGACTTCTTGCTGCCATCGGGGAAAGTAATGCCGTGGCTGACGCATTTGCCGTCAAAGTACACATTGGCCTGGGTGGTGACGCTGACGCCGTCGATTTGGGTGGTGGTCATGGAGATGGGTAGCGAGTTGGTGAAATGGGGGTCGACCGCTCTGACAGCGGTGCGCAGCGGTGATTTTAAGAGGACAGTCGCAGGGCAAAGCGTTCCGGGTCAAAGCCCACGGTTACCGTGCCGTTGCTCCACACGGCGACCGGACGTTTGATGACGCTGGAGTGTGCCAGCATCAGCGCCGTGGCCGATGCTGCATCGACTACGCTGGCCTGCTGGGTCGCGTCGAGCTTGCGCCAGGTCGGGCCTTTGCGGTTGATCAACTTGTCCAGACCGACGGTCTTGATCCAGTTGGGCAGCAGGTTCGTGGGAACACCTTGCTTCTTGAAGTCGTGAAACTGGTATTCCACACCCCGCTCGGTGAGCCAGTTGCGGGCCTTTTTGACGGTGTCGCAGTTGGGAATGCCGTAGAGGGTGATCATTGTCTGGATTGTAGGTGGGCACGAACGTACCCGGGCTCGGCGACAATGCGTGCAACTATGGACACATTGAACACCCTTGACGATTGGCTCGCCCACTGCGAGCAGTTGCACCCCAAGGCCATCGACCTGGGGTTGGAACGCGTGCGTGAGGTGGCGAAGCGCATGGGCATTGGTTTTGCCTGCCCGGTGATTACGGTGGCGGGCACCAATGGCAAGGGCTCCACCTGCGCCATGCTGGAGTCGATTCTGGGCCAGGCGGGCTACCGGACCGGCACCTACACCTCGCCGCATCTGGTGCGGTTTGAAGAGCGGTTGCGGATTGACGGCGAACCGGCAAGTGCTACAGATTTGGTAGCTGCTTTCGCACGTGTGGAGGGGGCTAGAGGCACAAATGGTGCAGCAATATCGCTCACCTATTTTGAGTTTTCAACATTGGCCATCCTGGACCTGATGGCGCGTGCGCGTCTGGATGCGGCCATTTTGGAGGTGGGGCTGGGGGGGCGACTGGACGCGGTCAACATCATCGACAGTGACTGCGCCATCATCACCAGCATTGACCTGGACCACACAGAATTGCTGGGCCGGGACCGCGAATCGATTGGACGCGAAAAAGCAGGCATTATGCGCACCGGTCGACCGGTGGTGGTGAGTGACCCGGTGCCACCGCAGAGCGTGCTGGACCATGCGCTGGAAGTGGGTGCAGACCTCTGGCGCGTGGGCCATGACTTCAATGTCTCGGGTGACAAGCAGCAGTGGGGCTGGGTCGGGCGCAGTCGCCGCTATACCGGCCTGGCCTATCCGGCGCTGCGGGGGGCCAATCAGCTGGTCAATGCCTCGGGTGTGCTGGCAGCGCTGTGTGCCTTGCGCGAAAGCCTTCCGGTCACGGCACAGGCGGTGCGCAACGGGCTGGCCATGGTCGAGTTGCCGGGACGGTTCCAGATTGTTCCCGGGCAGCCAACCCTGGTGCTGGATGTGGCACACAACCCGCATTCGGTGGCGGCACTGGCGGCCAATCTGGATGCAATGGGGTACTTTCCGACCACCCACGCCGTCATGGGGGCCATGGCCGACAAGGAACTGATGGTGATGCTGGCCAAGCTCGGTCCGCTGGTGGATCGCTGGTATTTCACCGACTTGCCTACACCGCGCGCTGCGCGGGGCATCGATCTGAAGTCCCAATGGCAGGTTCATAACACACGCCAGGATGCTTATGCGCATGCCTTTGCCAGCCCCATGCTGGCGCTGCAGGCGGCAGTGGCCGCAGCAGACCCCGCTGATAGAATCGTTGTCTTTGGATCGTTCTATACCGTGGGCGGCGTGCTACAGCAGGGCGTGCCGCGGTTGCACGCCAAACATCTGAACCCTTGAGTCTTCCCACGCATGGCTTTTTTCAAGTTTCGCAAAGGCGGTGACGAGCAACCCGCCCCCGTCCCGGCGCCCGAGAGCGTGGAGGCGATGCGCAGGCGCGCACGGCATCGGCTGATCGGTGCGGCGGTGCTGGTTGGCCTGGGTGTGATTGGTTTTCCGCTGTTGTTTGACAGCCAGCCCCGCCCCATTTCGGTCGACATACCGATTGAAATCCCCGACAAGAACAAGGTCAAGCCGCTGGGCAATTTGCCGATGGCAGCACCGGCGGCGCAAGCCGCTGGCAGCATAGAGACCGAGCCCGCGCCGGCTGTCCCGGTTGCGTCCGCTCCTGTGTCGGCCCCGGTGGTTGCACCAGCCGTGCCTGCTGCGCCTGTGGCTGCAGCGCGCATAGTGGCGGGGTCGATCGCGGCGCCTGCACCGGTGGCAAGCAAGCCGCTGGCCAAAGCCGCGGACAAGCCCGCCATGGCGGCGGTAACCAAGCCTGACGATGGCAGCAAGGCGCAGGCCCTGCTCGAAGGCAAGGACGCAGACAAGGTGCCAGCAGCAGCCGCTGCCCCGCGTTTTGTGGTGCAGGTGGGCGCGTTTGCCGATGTGGTCAAAGCGCGCGAGGCACGGGTCAAGCTGGAGAAGTCCGGCTTGAAGACCTATACCCAGGTCGTTGAATCCAAAGAGGGCCGACGCATTCGTGTGCGAATCGGACCGTTCGAGTCCAAACATGAGGCAGATATGGCTGCAGAAAGAATCAAGAAGCTGGACCTGCCTGCGGCGATTCTGGAACTCTAGAAGCGGGTCTGGCCGATGCAAGTGCTGGACTGGATATTCTTGAGCCTCGTCGGGCTCTCCATGGCGGTGGGCGCATGGCGTGGCCTGGTGTTCGAAGTGCTGTCGGTGGCGAGCTGGATTGCGGCCTTCATTCTGGCGCAGTGGTTTGCACCTGAGGTGGCGCTGTGGTTGCCGATGGCCGGAGCGACCGAAGTGGTTCGTTACGCGGCAGGTTTTATCGTGGTGTTTGTTGCCGCTATTTTTGCGGGCGGACTGGTCGCATTTCTGGTCAAGAAACTGGTAGCAGCGGTGGGACTGAGCCCGGCAGACCGTATGCTGGGAGCGTTGTTTGGAATCGTGCGTGGCGTGGTGCTGGTCTTGGCCGTCGCCGTCGTGGTGGGGATGACACCCATGCGCAACGCCCCTTGGTGGCACGATGCGACGGGCGCAAAAATTGCAACCGTGGTGCTGCAGGGCTTGAAGCCCGTGCTGCCCCAGGAATTTGGAAAGTATCTACCCTGAATGAGTAACAATTTATGTGCGGAATCGTAGGCGTTGTCAGCAGCGCTCCAGTCAACCAGTTGATCTATGACGCGTTGCTGTTGCTGCAGCACCGGGGACAGGACGCAGCCGGCATTGTGACGCAGCAAGAGCGCAAGTTTTTCATGCACAAGGCCAAGGGTATGGTGCGCGATGTGTTTCGCACCCGCAATATGCGCTCGCTGCTTGGTAACTGCGGTCTGGGGCAGGTGCGCTACCCAACGGCGGGCAATGCCTACAGCGACGAAGAGGCGCAGCCGTTCTACGTGAACGCGCCGTTCGGCATCGTGCTGGTGCACAACGGCAACCTGACCAACGCCCACGCACTCAAGGTTGAGTTGTTCAGCACCGACCACCGCCACATCAATACCGAGAGTGACTCCGAGGTTTTGCTCAATGTTCTGGCACACGAAATTGAGCGCACCACCCGCGGCTTACCGCTGCAACCGCAGGACCTTTTTACCGCAGTGCGCAATGTGCATAAACGCATCAAGGGATCGTATGCCGTGATTGCGCTGATTGCCGGGCACGGGGTGCTGGCATTTCGTGATCCCTTTGGTATTCGGCCGCTGTGCATGGGGGGCTCCAACGGCAGCACCGTGATTGCCAGCGAATCCGTGGCGCTCGAAGGAGTCGGGCATACCTTTGACCGCAACATCGATCCAGGCGAGGCGGTGTTCATCGACCTGCAGGGCAAGGTGCACGCAGAACAATGCGCGGACGCTCCACGCCTCAATCCCTGCATTTTTGAGTTTGTGTACCTGGCCCGCCCGGACTCGGTCATGGATGGCATCTCGGTCTACCAGGCACGACTGAACCTGGGTGAAACATTGGCAAAGCGCGTCATTTCGACGGTGCCCCCGAACGAGATCGATGTCGTTATTCCGATTCCCGAATCGAGTCGCCCTAGTGCAGCGCAACTCGCACAGTTGCTTGGGTTGCCGTACCGTGAAGGGTTTGTGAAAAACCGCTATGTCGGTCGCACCTTCATCATGCCTGGGCAGGAAGTGCGCAAGAAGTCGGTGCGCCAGAAACTGAACGTCATTGCCAGCGAGTTCAAGGGCCGCAATGTGCTGCTGGTGGATGATTCCATCGTGCGAGGAACCACCAGCCGGGAAATTGTGCAAATGGCACGCGATGCCGGCGCGCGCAAGGTGTACCTTGCCAGCGCGGCGCCGCCAGTGCGCTATCCGAACGTGTATGGCATTGACATGCCCACCAGCAAAGAACTCGTCGCGCACAACCGCACGGTCGAAGAAATCCGTGCATTGATCGGCTGCGATGCGCTGATTTACCAGGAGGTTGATGGCATGAAAAAGGCCATCGGGTCGCTCAATCCGCGTATTCATGGTTTTGATGCGTCCTGTTTTGATGGTGTTTACGTCACCGGAGATATCACCGCCGACGACATCGCCCGGCTAAACGAGACAAGGGTGGGGGGCGATGAAGTGCAAGAAGATACGTCGCGCCTGGCGTTGCCTAACCCGGCGGACTGATGGTTCGGAAAGATCGCAACTGACATGACCCTTAAAACGTTACCTGACAACCTTCATTTCGATACGCTCGCGGTGCGCGCGGCGATTGAAAAAAGCCAGTACGGCGAGAACTCCGAGGCGCTGTATCTGACCTCCAGTTTTGTTCAGCCCAATGCCGAGACGGCCGCGCGCCGCTTCGCGATGGAGGAGGACGGTTACACCTACACCCGGGTTGGCAATCCCACGTTAACCAGCATGGAAATGCGGCTGGCGGCGCTCGAAGGAACCGAGGCCGCGGTCGCGACCTCCAGCGGCATGGCGGCCATTTTGCTGCTGGGCATGGGGCTGTTGAAAGCCGGCGACCATGTGGTCTGCTCGCAGTCCGTGTTCGGATCCACCATTCGTCTGTTTGCGGGAGAGTTTTCCAAGTTCGGTATTGCGACCACGTTTGTGTCGCAGACCGATGTGGCGCAGTGGAGTGCGGCAGTGCGGCCCAATACCAAACTGCTGTTTGCGGAAACGCCTACCAATCCATTGACGGAAATTTGCGACATTCAGGCGCTAGCCGACCTGGCGCACAACGCGGGGGCGTTGCTGGCGGTCGATAACTGTTTCTGCAGCCCGGCCTTGCAGCAACCAAAGCGGTTTGGGGCCGATTTCATCATTCATTCGGGCACCAAATACCTTGACGGACAGGGGCGTGTGATGGCCGGTGCGATTTGCTGCAGCCAGAAGCAGGTCGATGACATGTTCTTGCCCATCACCCGAACGGCAGGCATGGTGCTGTCACCCTTCAATGCGTGGGTCGTGCTCAAGGGGATGGAGACTTTGGGCATTCGCATGCAGGCCCAGTCCGAGCGGGCACTGGCCCTGGCGCAGTGGCTTGAGCAGCACCCGGCAGTCAAACGGGTGTACTACCCGGGATTGCCCAGCCATCCGCAGCACGCCTTGGCGATGCGCCAGCAGTGCGCCAGTGGCAAGGGGCTGGGCGCTGCGGTGGTTTCGTTTGAGGTGCAGGGTGCCGACGCAGCCGGACTGCGGCGCAACGCGTTTACCGCAATTGATGCAGTCAGAGTTTGCTCGATTACGACCAATCTGGGCGACACCAAGACCACCATCAGCCACCCTGCCAGTACGTCCCACGGGCGCTTGACCGAAGACCAGCGTGCGGCGGCCGGGATCGGGCAGGGTCTGATTCGTCTGGCGGTCGGGCTGGAGCATATTGAAGATTTGAGGACGGACCTTTCACTCGGTCTGGATAAACTGTCATGAGCGCAAAGATCCGCACCCGCATTGCTCCGTCCCCCACCGGGTTTCTGCACCTTGGAACCGCTCGCACCGCCCTCTATTCCTGGTCCTACGCACGACACTTTGGCGGTGAGTTCGTGCTGCGCATTGAAGACACCGATGTGGCGCGTTCCACCCAGGATTCGGTAGACCAGATTCTGGAGTCGATGCAATGGCTTGGCCTGGACTATGACGAAGGCCCAATCTACCAGATGCAGCGACTGGAGCGGTACCGGGAAGTGCTGGAGCGCCTCATCGCACAGGGAAAGGCGTACTACTGCTATAGCACGCCCGAGGAGTTGGAAGCCACCCGCGAGGCCAAACGCGCCAAGGGGGAAAAGACTCTGTACGATGGCCGCTGGCGACCGGCACCGGGCAAGACCTTGCCACCTGTTCCAGAGGGTGTGCAGCCAGTGGTGCGTTTTTGCAACCCGGTTGATGGTGAGGTTACTTGGGTCGACCTGGTCAAAGGCCCCATCACCATCAGCAACCGTGAAATTGACGACCTCATCATCGCGCGTACAGACGGAATTCCGACCTACAACTTTGCCGTGGTGGTAGACGATTGGGATATGCAGATCAGCCACGTGTTCCGTGGCGATGAGCACATCAACAATACCCCGTGGCAAATCAATATCTTCAATGCCCTGGGAGCGCCTTTGCCGCAGTTCGGGCATTGCCCCGTGATCCTGGGTGATGACGGACAGAAATTATCCAAACGACGCGGTGCAGTGAGTGTGACGGCGTACCAGGAGGACGGCTATTTGCCAGAGGCCATGCTCAACTACCTGGCGCGTCTCGGATGGAGTCATGGCGATGAGGAGTTGTTCAGTCGGGAGCAACTTGTGGCCTGGTTCGATGGGACGCACCTCAACAAGAGTCCGGCGCAATGGGATCGCGCGAAATTGCTGTGGGTGAACGCCCATTACATCAAGCACGCAGACAACCATCGATTGGCGGGTCTGGTTGCCCAGCAACTGACCAAGCTTGGTATTGCTGTGGACGCGACAACGGTTGACAGTCACCTGCCACAAGTTTGCGCGCTGCTGAAGGACCGGTCTGATACCACGGTTGCACTGGCGCAGTGGGCGGCCAAGTTCTATGGTGATGTGAAACCCGATCCGGCAGAAAAAGCGCACCATGTGACAGAGCTTGTGCGCCCTGCTTTGGCAATGTTGGCGGAGAAACTGGCGCAGTGTCCTTGGGACAAGGCCTCCATTTCAGCCGTCCTCAAGGAGGTGCTCACAGCACATGGTTTGAAGATGCCGCAATTGGCAATGCCGGTACGTGTCCTGGTCATGGGGACATCACAAACGCCATCGCTCGATGCGGTGCTGGCGCTGTGCAGTCGAGAAAAAGTGGCTGTCAGGCTGCTCGGTGCTTGAATACTTGGGCTATAATTTAAGGCTCGGAAATTGAGAATGCTTGTAAAGGCCTTCTTGGGTTTAGGGGGTATAGCTCAGCTGGGAGAGCGCTTGCATGGCATGCAAGAGGTCAGCGGTTCGATCCCGCTTACCTCCACCAAAATTTTCGAGATTGGATTAGTCCACAGGTTTTGACCCCATCGTCTAGAGGCCTAGGACATCACCCTTTCACGGTGAGTACCGGGGTTCGAATCCCCGTGGGGTCGCCAAGTTTGTAGCACTTGAGCATCGCAAGGTGTTGAAGCTATCTACCAGGAGTGGTAGTTCAGTTGGTTAGAATACCGGCCTGTCACGCCGGGGGTCGCGGGTTCGAGTCCCGTCCACTCCGCCATGTATTGGTTTAAATGTTTGATTGTTAAGAGTTTTCATAACTCAGCATTTATCCGCTAACGAAAGTGCTAACAAAATGCCGCACCCTGAAGGTTGCGGCATTTTTTAATCAACTGACTGCCTTGTACGCGAACAAAGCCGGCTCACCGACGGGGCTATCCATCGTCGAACAGGACATGCGTCAAGTTGACCAGGTCATCGCACAGCGACTCGACTCCGGTGTGCCATTGGTCGGTAGCGTAGCTCAATACATCATCTCTGCTGGTGGCAAGCGTTTGCGGCCGGTTTTGTTGTTATTGAGTTGTGGCGCTCTGGGCTACACGGGCACCCAGCGTTTCAACATGGCTGCAGTAGTCGAATTCATTCATACGGCTACGTTGCTGCACGATGATGTGGTAGACGAATCCGACCTGCGCCGCGGAAACCCCACAGCGAATGCAAAGTTTGGCAACCCAGCCAGCGTGCTCGTCGGCGATTTCCTGTATTCACGTGCCTTTCAAATGATGGTCGATGCTGACAGTATGCGCATCATGCAGGTTCTGGCCGATGCCACCAACATCATTGCCGAGGGTGAAGTGATGCAATTGATGAACATGCACAACGCTGCGCTCGATGAAGCTGGTTACCTGCAGGTCATTCGCTCGAAGACCGCCAAGCTATTTGAAGCCAGTGCCCGGGTTGGTGCCATTCTTGCTGGGGCCAGCAATGAGTTGGAGCTGGCGTGCGCCGAATACGGTCAGGCATTGGGAACCGCATTTCAAGTCATCGATGATGTACTGGACTATGCGGGGGACGCATCTGTGATGGGAAAAAATTTGGGGGATGATCTGCGTGAAGGCAAGTCAACTCTTCCGCTCATTGCAGCCATGCAGCGTGGCACACAGGCGCAGCGCCATACCATCACTCGTGCAATTGAAACCGGGGATGTGGGCGCCCTTGACGAAGTGGTCAACATCGTCAACGCGACCGGGGCGCTGGACGTAGCGCGCGCGGCTGCCTACCAAGAGGCGGAGCGTGCCATCGCTGCGGCACAGCGGCTGCCGGCGGGGGCCCATACGAGCTGTTTGATACAATTAGCGACCCAACTGCTGGCAAGAAATAACTAGCTTTGCAGCGGGGTTTGCACACCGCGGGGTGTGGCCTAGTCCGGTAAGGCGCTTCGTTCGGGACGAAGAGATCGGAGGTTCGAATCCTCTCACCCCGACCAGTTTTTTGTCATTCACAGGACAAAATGCTACAATATAAAGCTCTGCAAAATTCTTTTGCAGAATTCCAAGTCGAAGAGGTCAACATGTACGCGGTCATAAAAACCGGCGGCAAGCAATATCGCGTTGCTGCTGGCGAAAAAATTAAAGTAGAACAGATTGCTGCGGACGTAGGCCAAGAGATTGTGATCGACCAGGTTCTCGCTGTCGGAAACGGCGCAGAACTGAAGGTTGGCACACCCTTGGTGTCCGGCGCAACAGTTACGGTGACAGTGTTGTCACACGGTAAGCACGACAAGGTGCGCATTTTCAAGATGCGTCGCCGTAAGCATTACCAAAAACGTCAAGGGCATCGCCAGCAGTTCACCGAACTGCAAATTGGCGCTATCGTAGGATAAGGTCATGGCACAGAAAAAAGGCGGCGGCTCTACGCGAAACGGGCGCGATTCGAAGCCCAAAATGCTCGGTGTGAAGGCTTTTGGCGGTGAGTTGATCAGCGCCGGCTCGATCATCGTTCGCCAACGTGGCACCAAGTTCCACCCTGGAACCAACGTCGGCATTGGCAAGGACCACACGCTGTTTGCACTGGCTGATGGACATGTTACCTTTGCCACCAAGGGTGCGTTGAACAAGCAGACGGTGAGCATCACTGCGGCCTGATTTGTATTCCGCTCCCAAGAGAAACCCTGCGCAGTGCGCGGGGTTTTTCGTTTATAACTGTCCATCATCATGAAGTTCGTTGACGAAGCCTACATTGACATCTCTGCTGGAGACGGCGGGGCGGGCTGCGTCTCTTTCAGACATGAGAAATACAAAGAGTTTGGTGGTCCGAATGGCGGAGACGGTGGTCGGGGCGGCCACGTTTTTGCCGTCGCGGACCCCAACTTGAATACCCTGGTGGACTACCGCTTCTCGCGCCGGCACGATGCCAAGCGTGGCGAGCACGGCATGGGTTCCGATATGTTCGGCGCGGCTGGAGACGACATGACCCTGAAGATGCCCGTGGGTACCATCATCACCGATGCCGAAACCGGCGAAGTTTTGTACGAGCTGCTGACACCCGGCGAAGTGATAACGATTGCCAAGGGCGGAGACGGCGGCTTTGGCAATTTGCGCTTCAAGAGCGCGATCAATCGCGCACCGCGGCAAAAGACGCCGGGGTGGCCTGGCGAGAAGAAAAATCTCAAGCTCGAACTGAAGGTTTTGGCGGACGTGGGTCTGCTGGGTATGCCCAATGCAGGCAAATCGACCCTTATCACCGCGATATCAAACGCCCGTCCCCGCATCGCGGACTATCCGTTTACCACCCTGCACCCCAATCTGGGTGTGGTGCGCGTGGGGCCAGAGCAGAGTTTTGTGGTGGCCGATCTGCCGGGGTTGATTGAAGGTGCCTCCGAAGGCGCCGGGCTGGGGCATTTGTTTCTGCGGCATTTGCAGCGAACCCGACTGTTGCTGCACATCGTCGATGTAGCGCCTTTTGATGAGGGCGTCGACACGGTGGCGCAGGCCAAGGCGATCGTCAACGAACTCAAAAAATATGACGAAGCCCTGTACAAGAAGCCGCGCTGGCTGGTGTTGAACAAGTTGGACATGGTGGCGTCGGACGCACGTGCAGCCCTGATCAAGGACTTTGTGAAGCGGTTCAAGTTCAAGGGGCCGGTGTTTGAAATTTCTGCCTTGACCCGTGAAGGATGTGAGCCATTGGTGAAGGAAATCTACCGGCATGTCAAGGCGCAGCAGGTTGCCGAGCAGCCGCCCGCTGACATCGACCCACGCTTTGCACCCACCGAAGACCTTTGATTTGCTATTAAATAGATAGCTGCCTACGCACGTTATACGGGGGCTAGCGCCTGATATGGTTCATATTTCTCAAGCGACAGTATTGCGTGACGCCAAACGCATCGTGGTCAAGGTGGGTTCCAGCCTGGTGACCAACGAAGGGCGTGGCCTGGACGAGGCCGCCATCGGTGAATGGTGCCGACAAATGGCACTGTTAATCCGTGATGGCCGTGAAATCATCATGGTCTCCAGTGGAGCCATTGCCGAAGGGATGAAGCGCCTGGGCTGGTCGGTGCGTCCGCATGCCATCCAGGAACTTCAGGCCGCCGCCGCCGTTGGCCAGATGGGCTTGGCGCAGATGTACGAAACCAAATTGCGGTTGAATGGCCTGGGTAGTGCGCAGGTACTGCTGACCCACGCCGATTTGGCTGACCGCGAACGCTATCTCAACGCCCGCTCGACGCTGTTGACGCTGCTCAAACTCGGCGTGGTGCCAGTCATCAACGAAAACGATACCGTCGTCAACGACGAAATAAAGTTTGGCGATAACGATACCCTTGGTGCCTTGGTGGCGAATCTGGTGGAAGCCGATGCACTGGTCATTTTGACCGACCAGAAGGGATTGTTTACTGCGGACCCTCGCAAGGATGCATCGGCCGAGTTCGTGCATCAGGCGCAGGCGGGAGACCCGGCGTTGGAAGCCATGGCCGGAGGAGTCGGTTCCAGCATAGGTCGGGGTGGAATGATTACCAAGATTCTGGCCGCCAAACGTGCCGCAGGCTCCGGTGCGTCCACCGTGATCGCCTGGGGACGCGAACCGGACGCACTGGTTCGCCTGACCCAGGGTGAACCCATTGGAACGTTGTTGATTGCGCAAACCCAGAAGACCCAGGCCAGAAAACAGTGGATGGCCGACCACTTGCAAATGCGTGGGGCGGTCACAGTGGACGCGGGGGCCGCGCAAAAATTGCGCTCCGAGGGCAAGAGCCTTTTGCCAATAGGCATGGTTCAGGTCGAAGGAGATTTTTCGCGAGGCGATGTAATCGCCGTACGGGATGGAGCAGGGGCAGAAATAGCGCGCGGACTGGCCAATTACTCGAGTAGAGAGGCGCGTTTGTTATGTCGCAAACCGTCGACTGAATTCGAGAAGTTGCTGGGCTACGCCGCCGAACCAGAAATGCTGCACCGGGACAACCTGGTGCTTACACGCACACCGGGCTGAGCGCGCAGGCAACGCGTGACAATTCAAATTGAGTCACTACGCACCTCGGCGGCCGCGTTGTCCTGTGGCGGCACATCATCGTCCTGTTCCCGCACGCGGTGCCCGTGGCGCAGGTAGCGGTTGCGGGGCTCCTGGCGGGGCAGGTAGCGCGCCAGTTCAGTGAGCGCCATCTCGTAGACACCGCGTTTGAATTCCACCACGGCATCGAGCGGAACCCAGTAGTCGTTCCACCGCCAGGCGTCGAACTCCGGATGGTCGGTGGCGCGCAAATTCAAATCCCAGTCGTAGCCCATGAGCTGCAACAGGAACCAGATTTGTTTTTGCCCCTTATAGTGGCCACGCGCATCGCGGCGTATATACCTGTCCGGCACCTCATAGCGCAACCAGTCTCGGGTGCGGGCAACGATGCTAACGTGCTCCGGCTGGAGCCCCACTTCTTCGTGCAATTCACGGAACATGGCCTGTTCGGGGGTCTCGCCCCGGTCAATGCCGCCCTGTGGAAACTGCCACGAGTGGGTACGTATGCGCTTACCCCAAAAAACCTGATTTCTCTGGTTGAGCAAGACGATGCCGACGTTCGGCCGAAAGCCGTCCCGGTCAAGCATAATCAAACCCCAATTTTTAAACTTCGTTCATTATGCACAGCATCTGATGTGTATCAAGGGGCGAAACCATAAGTAGAACGTAAGTCACGCCATGAAAGCATCCCAATTTTTCATTTCAACCCTGAAGGAAGCGCCAGCGGACGCCGAAGTCGCCAGCCACAAGCTGATGATGCGCGCTGGCATGATCAAGAAGCTCGGCGCAGGCATTTACACCTATATGCCTATGGGATTGAGGGTTATTCGCAAGGTCGAGGCCATTGTGCGTGAGGAAATGAACCGTGCCGGGGCGGTCGAATTGCTGATGCCGGTGATTCAGCCAGCCGAGCTTTGGCAGGAGACCCAACGGTGGGAGAAGATGGGCCCGGAGCTGATGCGCGTGAAAGACCGGCATGACCGCGACTTCATTGTCCAGCCTACCAGTGAGGAGGTCGTTACCGATATCGCCCGCCAGGAACTCAAGAGCTACAAACAGTTGCCCAGAAACCTGTACCACATACAGACCAAGTTTCGTGACGAGCGCCGTCCCCGTTTTGGCGTCATGCGCAGTCGTGAGTTCATCATGAAGGATGCCTATAGCTTCGACCGCAACCAGGAATCGGCAAAGGTCAGTTACCAGGTCATGGCGGGCGCATACCGCAAGATTTTTGACCGTTTTGGCCTGACTTACCGTGCGGTGGCGGCTGACAGCGGCGCTATAGGGGGCGACCTGTCGGAAGAGTTTCAGGTCATTGCTGCCACCGGCGAGGACGCGATCGTCTATTGCACTGGCAGCGATTACGCCGCCAATATGGAAAAGGCCGAGGCGCTGGCACCGGTGGCTCTGCGCAAGGTGGCTGCGCAGCCTCTGACCCGGGTCCCCACGCCGGGCAAGAGCACATGTGCGGAGGTGGCAGCGTTGCTGAATGTCCCTTTGTCCACCACCGTCAAATCGCTGGTACTTGCCACCGACTCCAAGGACGACAAGGGCAACTTGCTCAAGACGCAGATCTGGTTGCTCCTGTTGCGCGGTGACCATGACATGAATGAAGTCAAGGTGGGAAAGCTGGCGGATCTGTCAGACTTCCGCTTTGCCACTGTGCCCGAAATTGAAGAACATTTCGGTTGCAAGCCGGGTTACTTGGGGCCGATCGGGCTGAAGAAGGCGTTAAAAGTCGTCGCTGACCGGGAAGTGGCAGTCATGGCCGACTGGATTTGCGGCGCTAATGCGGAAGACTTCCACATTACTGGCGTCAACTGGGGCCGTGATTTGCCGGAGCCGGATGTAGTTGCCGACATTCGTAATGTGGTGGCAGGTGACGCGTCGCCCGATGGCAAAGGAGTATTGGCCATTGAGCGAGGGATTGAGGTTGGACATGTGTTCTACCTGGGTACCAAGTACAGCAAGGCCATGAACGCCACGTTTCTGGATGTCAACGGCAAGCCGCAATTCATGGAAATGGGTTGCTACGGTATCGGCATCACCCGCTTGCCAGCCGCTGCGATTGAGCAAAACCATGACGACAGGGGCATCATCTGGCCCGATGCTTTGGCCCCCTTCACCGTGGTGCTGTGCCCCATCAGCCCGGACCGGTTTGCCGATGTCAAGGCAGCGGCACAGGCGCTGTACGATGGTCTGATGCAGGCCGGGGTGGATGTCATTCTGGATGACCGCTGCGAGCGCCCGGGTGCCATGTTTGCTGACTGGGAACTCATTGGTGTGCCGCACCGTGTCAATATCGGTGACCGCGGCCTGAAGGAGGGCTTGGTGGAGTATCAGCACCGTCGTGAGAGCATTCCAACCAAGGTTGCGTTGGCGGATATCGAGTCTTTTCTGTTGTCCAAGTTGAAGCGCTGAATGGTGGGTGACCGCAGGCTTATTTCACGCCGAGAATGTATAAAGCCCTTGCTGGGATTGCTTGGGCTGCTAGCGTTTCAGGAGCGAGCACAGGCCGGAGGCCAGGTTGAGGAACCGCTGGTGGACGCGGTGCGCACCGCCCTGAGTTCGGCGGTTCTCAACGCCGCGCCCCCTATCCCGGAGTTTCTGGACACGGAAGCGCGTCTGAATTACCTGCGCTGGCTGGGTGCCATGAGCCAGCGTTTGCGGCAAAGGAAGCCCGAGTGGGATACCCGCAAGGAATTTCTGCAGACGGTCTGGTACGAGAGCAGGCGTGCCGGGCTGGATACCGCTTTGGTGCTTGGCCTCATCCAGGTGGAGAGCAACTTCCGGAAATTTGCGATTAGCCTGGTGGGTGCGCGTGGCTACATGCAGGTGATGCCGTTCTGGACCCGGACTCTGGGCGACGGCGATGCCAGCAAACTGTTTCATATGCAAACCAACCTGCGCTTTGGCTGTGTGATCCTGCGTCACTACCTGGAGCGCGAGCGTGGTGACCTGTTTCTGGCGTTGGGCCGCTATAACGGTTCGCGGGGGCGCTCCCAATATCCGGATGCAGTCTTCGGCGCGCGGCGCCACTGGGAATTTCCCAGTTAACGAGAAGCTGTCGTGGCGGCGTGTTTCTCTGCAGCAAGCTTTTCGCGCATGTATTCGCCAAATTTTTCAGCACTGAGCGGTTTGGCAAAAAAGTATCCTTGTGCCTGGTCGCATCCCAATGCCACCAGTTGTTGTCGGGTGGCATCGTCTTCCACACCTTCGGCGTTGGTGGTCAGCCGCATGCTCTTGGCCATCTGAACGATGGCAGTGACGATGGCCAGATCCTGCTCCCCGTTGAGCAGGCGCTTGACAAACGACTGATCAATCTTGAGTGTGTCTACCGCAAAGCGCTGCAGGTACGACAGGTTGGAGTACCCGGTTCCAAAATCGTCGATGGAAATGCGGATGCCCAGCGCTTTGATGCGTTGTAGTGCAAGGATGAATTTTTCAGTGTCCTGAACCAGAGTCGACTCGGTTACTTCCAGTTCCAGACATTGCGGCTCAAGGCCCGAAGTCCGGAGTGCGTGCTCAATGATGCCTTCCACATTGCCACGCCGGAACTGCACTGGCGACAGGTTAACCGCAATGGTGAGGGGTGGCGCGCCCGCATCGCGCCACAAACGCATCTGCCGGCACGCCTCTTCGATCACCCACTGGCCAATGTCCACGATCAGCCCGGATTTCTCTGCTACCGGTATGAAAAGCGCCGGCGACACCAGACCCAGCTTTGGGTTCTGCCAGCGAATCAGGGCTTCGGCCCCGACCAGTGCGCCGGTAGCCAGGTTGATCACGGGCTGGTAATGCAACACAAACTCGTGCTGCGCCATTGCGGCTCGCATCGAGGTGACCAGATGCAGGTTTTCGCGGATGCTGGCATTGATGTCTTCATCAAAAAACCGAAACGTGTTGCGGCCCGCTTCCTTGGCCTGGTACATGGCCAGGTCGGCGTGCCGCAGTAGTTCTTCAAAGTCTGCCCCGTCCTTCGGGAACACAGCGATGCCAATCGAGCAGGAGGCCAGTATTTCAGTCTCGCGCAGGGTGAAAGATTCCTTGATTTGTGCCAGGATGTTGTTCGATGTCCAGGAAATTGCTTGGTTGTCGGGAACATCGGTCAGGCCAATCAGGAACTCATCGCCACCCTGGCGACACAGAATGTCCGACTTGCGAATGGCAGCGCGCAGGCGGCTCGCCACCTGCTTGAGAAAATCGTCCCCGGCAGAGTGACCCAGCGAATCGTTGATGTCCTTGAAATTGTCCAGGTCAACGAACAGCAGTGCCATGCGCGTCTTGTGGCGACTGCAATACGCAATGGCCTGGTCCATCAGTTCGCTGCCCAGCGCCCGGTTGGGTAGCCGGGTCAACGCGTCATGCTGCGCCAAATACGTCAGGTTTTTTTCGGATTCGTGAAATTGCGCGATCTGGCTTTTGAGACCCCTCAGCGCATTGCGCATGTCCATGGCAAGAAACCAGATCATCAGTCCGCTGATGACGAGAATGGTCAAGGTATCGGCCAAACGCTCGAGGTCGGTGCCGGTGGCGAGGTCATGCCGCCACCCGTAGACCGACCCTAACCCAAGTCCCAGCACACATAGCAGAATTGCCGCCAGCAAACCGAAAAAATACTGGGGCTTCAGCAGTTGCGCGGCACCCACCAAAATGGCGGGATAGGCCAGCAAGGCGGAATCCTTCAGTCCATCGCTGCGCCACATGATGGCAGAGACCAGACAGGTTGCCGAAGTCCACAACAAGGCACTGGCTGCGTAGGTGCCGGCCCGCTGGTTCAGCCAGAGGCACACCAGCATGCTTGTTGCGCCCAGTGCCAGGAGCGAAGCGATATCCCATCGCCCCTGGACACCGTAGCGAACCGCCGTGATCGCAAAGGCTGCGAAAACCACACTGGCAAGCTGAAACAGGCGCCGACTGAGCAGCGCCTGTTCCCTGTGGTAGCTATTCTCAGGCAGCGCTTGTGCCCAGGGTTTTGGCGAGTTCACCAGATTCGTACATTTCCATCATGATGTCCGAGCCGCCAATGAATTCCCCTTTTATATAGAGCTGGGGAATGGTCGGCCAATTGCTGAATTCCTTGATGCCTTGGCGAATTCCGTCATCCTCCAGCACATTCACGGCCTTGATGTTCTTGGGGTCGACACCGCAGGCCTTCAGGATCTGGATGGCCCGACCCGAGAAACCGCACTGGGGAAAACTGGTCGTGCCCTTCATGAAGAGCAATACCTCGTTCGATTTCACCAGTTCGGTTATGCGTTGTTGTGCGTCACTCATTTCTTGTGTCCTTGTTACTAGATGGCCAATTATTTCACGATCAAGGCGTTCGCTGCGCCAAAAGCCCCTTTGTGGGAAAAGGCGACAACGGTTGGCCCGCCCAACCCGGCGCGGTTACGGCATTTTCCCACCGCTGCAACGCTCTACACCTGCCAGATCCAGGCGGGACTGTACCTCAACGAAGCCGGACTCGATCAGCAACGAGCGAACACGTTCGGCCTGGTCATAACCGTGTTCCAGGAGTAGCCAGCCACTGTGCTTCAGGCGGGTCCGGCTTTGCACGATGATAGTGCGAATATCACACAGTCCGTCTTCGCCGCTGGTCAGCGCCGACGCTGGCTCGTGGGTCAATTCGGCAAGGTGCGGGTCTTGTTGTGCAACGTAGGGCGGATTGGATACGATCGCATCGAGCGTATCCTGCACGCCCTCGAGCCAGCAGCCTTGCCGAAAAGTTACGTCGATTTTCAAGCGCTGCGCATTGGCGCGTGCCACCAGCAGCGCATCGTGACTTAAATCGACGGCTGCGATTTGTGCATCGGGGCGTACATGCTTGAGGGCCAACGCGATGGCACCGCTTCCGGTGCCAAGGTCCAGCACCTTGGCACGGTCTGGTAGCACCTCCAGCGCCCACTCCACCAGAGTTTCGGTGTCCGGGCGTGGCACCAGCACACGTGCATCCACCCGCAGATCCAACCCGAAGAATTCCTGGCGCCCGGTGAGGTATGCCATCGGTTCGCCATGCCCATGGCGGCTGGTCAAGCATCGTAAGTGTTCCAGACTGGACTCGGACACCGGATCGCTGTCGTGCGTCAGCAGCCATGCGCGGTCATTCGGTTCGCGTTCCAGGGCATGCAGCAGCACCCTTTGCGCATCGAGCCGACCCAGCCCCTGCGCCTGCATTTGCCGCAGGCATTCAGCGATTTCCACTCAGCTCCAACTCTGCTAGTTGCTGCGCGGCTTCATAGGCCTGCAAAGCCTGCACCACGTCGTCCAGATCACCTTCCATGATGGTCAGCAACTTGTAGAGCGTGAGGTTGATGCGGTGGTCGGTCAAGCGCCCCTGCGGGAAGTTGTAGGTGCGGATGCGGTCGCTGCGGTCGCCGCTACCGATCAGACTTTTGCGTTCTGCGGCATCTTTGGCGGCGCGCTCGGACCGGTCCTTCTCGTGGATGCGGGCAGTAAGCACCTTCAGGGCTTGGGCTTTGTTGCTGTGTTGGCTGCGACCATCCTGGCACTCGGCGACGATGCCAGTGGGAAGGTGGGTGATGCGCACCGCGGAGTCGGTCTTGTTAATGTGCTGACCACCAGCGCCGCTGGCCCGGTAGGTGTCAATGCGCAGGTCTGACGGGTTGATCTTTATGGCCTCTTGCTCGTCAGGCTCGGACAGTACGGCCACGGTGCAGGCGCTGGTGTGGATGCGGCCCTGGGTTTCGGTGACCGGCACACGCTGCACTCGGTGGCCGCCGGACTCAAACTTGAGCGCACCATAGACTTGGTCGCCAACGATCCGCACGACGACCTCCTTGTAGCCACCAAGCTCGCTGGACGATTCGCTGACGATTTCGACCGTCCAGCCCTTGCGATCACAGTAACGTGTGTACATGCGAAGCAGATCGCCAGCAAACAGGGTTGATTCATCACCTCCCGTGCCGGCCCGGATTTCGATGAAGGCGTTGCGGACATCGTCCGGGTCTTTGGGTAGCAGCATGCGCTGCAACTCCCCTTCGAGCTGGGCTAATTCTGCAGTAGCGGAGTCAATCTCGTCCTGCGCCATGGTTGCCATGGCGGCGTCGTCCGCTGCCTCACGGAGCATGTCCTGGCCTGTGTTCAGATCGGATTCTCGCAGCTGGTAGCGCGTCCAGCGACTGGTAACTGCGGCCACTTCGGTATGTTCACGCGAAAGAACCAGAAACTGGGCCATGTCCTTCATGATGTCTTCGCGCGACAGCAGAAACTCCAGTTCGGCCAAGCGCAGCGTGTAGCGCTCCATCTGGGCGCGCAGATAAGGTTTCATCGAGGAGCCTAAAAGCCTGATTTATCGGCTGTTGCGTAAGAAAAAGTGCGAGATGGCGGTTCCGGCACGCTCACGCGCCTGAGCATCGCCGGCGCGCAGTTCCGCCAGGGCACCGTGCAGCATTTTCTGTGTGAGCCCTTTGGACAGGGCTTCCATGACCGCTTCAACCGGCTCGCCCTTGGCCAGCAGCTTGCGTGCACGCGCCAGTTCCATGGCGCGCCATTCGTCAGCCTGGGCGTTGAGTTGCTGGATCAGAGGCACCGAATTGCGCTGGTCGATCCAGTGCATGAAGCTTTGCACACCAGCGTCCACAATCGCCTCAGCCTGGGCCACCGCTGCTTGCCGGTTGGCCTGTGCGGTCTGCACCACCGTGGCCAGGTCATCGACGGTGTAAAGATAGATGTCTTCGAGTGCCTTGACCTCGGGTTCGATGTCACGCGGCACCGCCAGATCGACCATGAACATGGGCCGATGCTTGCGTCGCTTGAGCGCTCGCTCCACTGCGCCCAGGCCGATGATGGGTAGCGTGCTGGCGGTGCAACTAATGACGGCATCAAACTCGTGCAGGCGATCCGGCAGGTCACCCAGACGCATCACCTCGCCACCAAAGTGGGATGCCAGTTTTTCACCGCGTTCCAGGGTCCGGTTTGCTATGGCAATCGACTTCGGATTCTTCGCCGCAAAGTGCGTGGCGCACAGTTCAATCATTTCGCCCGCGCCCACAAACAGCACCCGCACCTGGCCAAGATCTTCGAACAACTGGCCCGCCAGACGCACTGCAGCGGCGGCCATACTAATGGAGTGCGCGCCGATTTCGGTGGAGGTGCGGACTTCCTTGGCGACCGCAAACGAGCGCTGAAACAACTGGCTCAGCGTGGTACCCAAGGCACCAGCCGCTTCGGCGGCACGCACGGCGTCCTTGAGCTGCCCAAGAATTTGCGGCTCGCCCAGCACCATTGAGTCCAGTCCGCTGGCGACCCGGAAGGCGTGGCGCGCGGCCAGGCCATTTTCCAGGCTGTAGGTGTGGTGGCGAAGATCTCCGGGGGAGATACCTGCGGACCGGGCCAGCCAGTCAAGCGTAGGTTCGAGTTCGGGATGTTCTCCGGCGCAGTAGATCTCGGTGCGGTTGCAGGTGGAGACAATTGCCGCCTCAGGCATGCGGTGCAATGCGCTGCGCAGCGCCTGCAGATGCGGCGCGATCTGGTCCATGGCGAACGCAAACCGACCGCGCATGTCCAGCGGTGCGGTGTGGTGGTTAATGCCTAAAGCCCAGACTGCCATGTTCGGATTATAAAATTACATTCACATTTAACAACGCTGCGGGTCTTTGTGCCCGGTCTTATGGGACCACTGGACCAGGTCAATCACCTGCTGAATTTTCTGGCACCTGCACTGGCTGTGGCAGCCATACTGGCGTTGGTCGCTCCTCTATTCTATCGAAAACGACCTGCAGCCCCCGCACTACTTGCGCAAGCAGCTATAAATTTCGTAGCGGGTGCGGCGGCACTCGGGATCGGCTTGTGGTACTTCGGGCACGACGGAAAAATGGCATCCTATGCCGGCATGCTGCTGGCCTGCTCGTTGAGTCAGGCCTTGTTCCTCCAGAATTAGGCGGGCGAGAACCAGTCCACCCGGTCGGTAATGATGCTGTCGGTTCCCAGGGCGATGAGCCGCTCGGCCGCCCATTCGTCGTTTACGGTGTAGCTCAGTGTTCGCATGCCGGCAGTCTGCACTTGCGCAACGCTTTCTTTGTCCCACAGCGCATGGTTGCAAACGAGCGCGACGCAACCAAGTTCCTGCGCTGTTTCCAGCCAGCCCGACCCCAGGGAGTCGAGCAGCAAGCCACGCGGCAACTCTGGCTGTGTTTGCATGGCGCCACGCAGCGCATCCGGTTGAAACGATGTCAGCAAGGGCGCAATGGTCTGACCTTGCCACAGACGCGCCGCATACTGCGCCACCACTTCGCCGGTGCGGCGCTCCAGTCCGGGGGTGGGCTTGATTTCGATGTTGAGGCAGTAGCCGTTGCGCAGGCAATACGCGGCAATTGCTTCCAGGGTTGGCAAGGGCTCGCCGGCAAAGGCGCGAGAGTGCCAACTGCCGGCATCAAGCTGCGACAACGTCACCCAGGGGTAGTTTCCTCCTACGGCGCTGTTGCCCGGACCAATCGTGCTGCGGGCGTTGGTGGTGCGCTGCAGGGTCGCGTCGTGCAGCAGGAACGGAACACCATCGGCGCTGAGCTTGACGTCGCACTCAAACATGCGGTAGCCGTAACCGGCACCGACGCGGAATGCGGCCAGCGTGTTTTCGGGGGCGAGCTTGCCCGCACCACGGTGTGCGATCCAGCGCGGGTAAGGCCAGGAGGTCATATTTCTATTCGCCTTCCGGTGGTGGCATCAAAGTGGTGAATGCGATCCGGGCGCGGCGTGACATGCAAAGTGGCACCCAGTTTGGGAACAGCATGAGATTCTTCAGTGCGGATGATGACCATCTCGTCGGCAGCACTGTGTGCCCAGCGACCGTAGACCAAGCGCTCGGCCCCCAGCATTTCAACCGCTTCGACGGTCAATGCCCATCCCGCGGCCGTGATGTCCAGATGCTCAGGACGGACCCCGGTAACGGTGCCCACCTTGGCATCGGGTGCATTCTTGAGCAAATTCATCGGGGGCGACCCGATAAAGCTGGCGACGAACGTGGATGCGGGGCGGGTATAAACCTCTTCGGGAGTGCCGAACTGCTCCATGACACCGGCGTTCATCACGATCATGCGCTGCGCCAGCGTCATGGCTTCCACCTGGTCATGGGTAACGAAAAGCGAGGTAATACCCAGTTCCCGGTGCAGTTTCTGGATCTCCAGCCGGGTCTGGGCGCGCAGCTTGGCGTCCAGGTTGGACAGCGGCTCATCAAACAAAAAGACCTGAGGCTGGCGCACGATGGCGCGGCCCATCGCCACCCGTTGGCGCTGTCCACCCGAGAGTTCGCGCGGCTTGCGCTGCATGAAGGGGCCGATCTCCAGAATGCGTGCTGCCTTGTCGACGCGTGCCTTGATCTCGTCTACCGGGACTTTGGCAATTTTCAGGCCATAGGCCATGTTGTCAAACACGCTCATGTGCGGGTACAGGGCGTAGTTCTGGAACACCATGGCAATGTCGCGCTCGGAGGGTTCGACACCGTTGACAACCTTGTCATTGATGGCAATCTCGCCGCCAGTGATTTCTTCTAGCCCGGCAACCATGCGTAGCAGGGTCGACTTGCCGCAACCAGAGGGGCCGACAATGACGATGAACTCGCCATGGGAAATTTCCGCATTGACACCATGGATGACCGCCACCGCTTTGGGGCCGGTGCCGTAGCGTTTGACAACGTTTCTGAGGGAAATGGAAGCCATGGATTGGGTTGTTAAGTAGCAAATAGAGGAGAATCAGTCGGCGTCATTTCTCGGTGTCCACCAGACCTTTGATGAACCAGCGCTGCATGAATACCACCACCACCGCTGGCGGGAGCATGGCCAGGATGGCGGTGGCCATCACGATGTTCCATTCGTTGCCCGAGTCACCGCCGGCAATCATGCGCTTGATGCCAACCACCACCGGATACATGTCTTCGCTGGTGGTTGCCAGAAGCGGCCATAAATACTGGTTCCAGCCGTAGATGAACTGGATCACGAACAGCGCAGCAATCGACGTTCTGGAAAGCGGCAGCAGTATGTCCTTGAAAAACCGCATTGGCCCGGCTCCATCCATGCGTGCCGCTTCCAGCAACTCGTCAGGAACGGTCAGAAAGAACTGGCGAAACAAAAAGGTAGCCGTCGCAGAGGCGATCAACGGAATCGTCAAACCGGCATAACTGTTGAGCATGCCCAGATCGGACACCACCTGGTAGGTCGGGCCGATGCGTACCTCCACCGGAAGCATCAAGGTAACAAAGATCGCCCAGAAGAACAGGCTGCGAAACGGAAACCGGAAATAGACCAGGGCGAACGCCGACAGCAGGGAAATGCTGATCTTGCCAAAGGTGATGATCAAGGCGGTCATCAGACTGATCCACATCATGCGTGCGACGGGAGCGTTGGAGCCGGCACCGCCGCCCTGCCCGGTGAGCGCGGCGACGTAGTTTTCCCATAGGTGGGTACCGGGCAGCAACGGCATGGGTGCCTGCAGGATGTCCTGTGCGGTGTGGGTCGAAGCCACGAAGGCAAGGTACAGGGGAAAGGCAACGATCAACAGGCCCAGCACCATGACGACATGTGCCAGCACATCAAGCATCGGGCGGCGTTCAACCATGGGACACCGTCTTCATTGTTTGCATCAGTACTGGACCTTCTTCTCGATGTAGCGAAACTGAAATACGGTCATCGCGATGACCACAAACATCAGGATCACCGACTGCGCTGCCGAGCCGCCCAGGTCACCGCCTTTGAAGCCGTCCTGGTAGACCTTGTATACCAGTATCACCGTGTCCCTGCCGGGGCCGCCGTGGGTGGTGGCGTCGATGATGGCGAAGGTGTCAAAGAACGCGTACACCATGTTGATGACCAGCAGAAAAAACGTGGTGGGCGACAGCAGCGGAAACTGGATCGTCCAGAAGCGCCGCCACGGACGCGCACCGTCCATCGCGGCAGCCTCAATCAGCGACTTGGGGATCGACTGCATGCCTGCCAGAAAGAACAGGAAGTTGTAGGAAATCTGTTTCCATACCGAAGCCGCAACAATCAAGGCCATGGCGTGCGTGGAATTGAGCAGGTGGTTCCATTCGAAACCCAATGCATGGGCGAGCGCGTAAGACACCACTCCGATGGAGGGGGAGAACATGAAGACCCACAGCACACCCGCCACAGCCGGCGCCACGGCGTAGGGCACGATCAGCATGGTGCGGTATGCCAGCGCACCCCGCACGATGCGGTCGGCAAAGACCGCCAGCATCAGCGACAAGGCTATGCCCAGCGTCGCCACAAGGACAGAAAACACGGCCGTGGTTTGAAACGACTCCAGGTACGCAGAGTCGGAAAACAGGGTCTTGAAGTTATCGAGCCCCACCCATTTAATGCTCAGACCAAAGGCATCCTGCTCCTGCATGGACTGCAACAATGCCTGACCGGCTGGCCAGAAGAAAAATACGCCAATGATGGCCAGTTGCGGTGCCAGCAGCAGCCACGGCAACCACGCCGACTTGAAAAAGACGCGTTTCTCCACGGCCGTGGGTCCAGGTCTGCTCGGGCTACTTATTCGCCTTTTCGAACTTCTCGAGTTGCTCGTTGCCGCGCTTCATGGCGGTCTCCAGCGCTTCCCTGGGTTCTTTCTTGCCAGCCCAGATGGCTTCGGTCTCCTCGTCAATGATGGTACGAAT
>CAIPGC010000050.1 GCA_903864505.1 uncultured beta proteobacterium
CAGGTCGGCACCCTGCCAGCGGCCCGAGAAGTGAAACGGCATGAACACGGTATCAGGGCCAACGCGCTCGGTCACCATGGCCTGCACATTCAGGCGCGCTCCCGTCGGTGTGGAAACCCAGGCGCGCTCGCCGTTGCGGATCCCCTTGTCGGCCGCCACCTTGGGGTTGATTTCGATGAACATCTCCTGCTGCAGTTCGGCCAGCCAGGGGTTGGAGCGTGTTTCTTCGCCGCCACCTTCGTATTCGGTCAGGCGCCCGGAGGTCATGATGAAGGGGAATTTTTCGTGCACCTTGTCGGCGATATTCTTCTGCTGAATCGTCTTGTACAGCGTGGGCAGACGCCAGAACGCCTTCTTGTCGTCGTGCGTCGGGTACTTGGCGACCAGATCGGGCCGGATGCCGTAGAGCGGTTCGCGGTGCTGTGGAATCGCGTCGGGGAAGTTCCACACCACAGCGCGCGCCTTGGCGTTGCCAAAAGGATGGCAACCATGGACCTTCATCACCACGCGCTGGATGCCGCCCGACAGATCGGTCTTCCAGTTCTTGCCCTCCGCGCCCTTCTTCTCGGCCTCCGTGAGGTCGTCCCACCAGCCGAGCTTCTTCAGCAGGACGTGGTCGAACTCGGGGTAGCCGGTGGTAATGTCAGCGCCCAGCGAATGAGAGCCGTCTTCGGCCAGCAGATTGACACCATCGCGCTCGACACCAAAATTGGCGCGGAAGTTGCCCCCGCCGTCCATCACATGCTTGGAGGTATCGTACAGATTGGGCGAGCCCGGGTGCTTGAGTTCGGGCTTGCCGTAGCAGGGCCAGGGCAAGCCGAAATAGTCACCGGTAAAGTCGTAACCGGTCTCCTTGTCCTTGCCGCCGATGGCCTTGAGCGTTTTGACATCGAACACGTGCATGTTGCGCATGTGCGCCTTGAGCCGCTCCGGACTTTGCCCGGTGTAACCGATGGTCCACAGCGACGCATTGATTTCGCGCAGGATGTCCTCCGGCACCGGTTCATCCATGCCCCTGACCTTCTGCATCTTGAAGTTCTTCGACAACTCCTTGCCAATGCCCAGTTTGTCGGCCAGTTGCTGCATGATCATGTGGTCGCTGCGACTCTCCCACAGCGGCTCAATCACTCTCTCACGCCATTGCAGCGAGCGATTCGACGCGGTCACCGAACCACAGGTCTCAAACTGGGTTGCGGCGGGCAGCAGGTAGACCGACCGGTTCGGGTTCAGGTCTTCCGGCTTGCCCGGCATCGCTGCCATCGCCGCTGTGGCTGAGGGATAAGGGTCCACCACCACCAGCAGGTCGAGCTTGTCCATGGCGCGTTTCATCTCCAGACCCCGCGTCTGCGAGTTGGGTGAATGACCCCAGTAGAAAACACCGCGCAGATTGGAGTCCTGGTCAATCAGTTCGTTCTTCTCCAGCACACCATCGATCCAGCGCGATACCGTGATGCCGGGTTTGCTCATCATGGCCGGCGCTGAGAAACGGCCCTTGATCCACTCAAAATCGACGTTCCAGACCTTGGCAAAGTGCTTCCAGGCACCTTCGACAATGCCGAAGTAACCCGGCAGTGAATCCGGATTCGGACCAACATCGGTCGCGCCCTGGACGTTGTCGTGCCCGCGAAAGATGTTGGTGCCACCACCAGACTTGCCGACGTTGCCCAGTGCCAACTGCAAGATGCAGGACGCCCGCACCATCGCGTTGCCAATCGTGTGCTGGGTCTGGCCCATACACCAGACCAGGGTGCTGGGTCGGTTCTGACTCATCAGGGTGGCTACCTTGAGCACCTGCTCTTCCTTGACGCCACAAGCCTCTTCCACCTTGTCCGGCGTCCATTTGGCAAGAACTTCTTCCTTCACCTTCTCCATGCCATAGACACGGTCGTTGATGTACTTCTTGTCTTCCCATCCATTCTTGAAGACGTGGTACAGCACGCCAAACAGGAAAGGGATGTCGGAGCCGGAACGGATGCGCACATACTCATCGGCCTTGGCTGCGGTGCGGGTAAAGCGCGGGTCCACCACAATCATCTTGGTGCCGCCCTCCTTGGCGTGCAACATGTGCAGCATACTCACAGGGTGCGCTTCGGCAGCGTTGGAGCCGATGTACATCGCGCACTTGCTGTTCTGCATGTCGTTGTACGAATTGGTCATGGCCCCGTAACCCCAGGTGTTGGCAACACCAGCCACCGTAGTGGAGTGGCAGATGCGCGCCTGATGGTCACAGTTGTTGGAGCCCCAGAGGCTGACCAGCTTGCGCATCAGATAGGCCTGCTCGTTGTTGTGCTTGCTCGATCCAACCCAGTAAATCGAGTCCGGCCCGCTGGCCTTGCGCAGTTCCAGCATGCGTTCGCTGATTTCGGCAAGCGCCGTGTCCCAGCTGATGCGCTGGTACTTGCCATTGACCAACTTCATCGGGTAACGCAGCCGGAATTCGCCGTGCCCGTGCTCACGCAGTGCCGCTCCCTTGGCGCAATGCGCTCCGAGGTTGATCGGCGAATCAAAAACCGGCTCCTGGCGCACCCAGACACCGTTCTCGACCACGGCGTCCACCGCGCAGCCAACCGAACAGTGCGTGCAAACCGTGCGCTTGATCTCGATCTTGCCCTCACCAATCGCGACGCTGCCTGGCCCGGCATGTGCCTTTCTCACCAGCGTCAGCTGCGAGGCAGCCAGTCCAACGCCCACACCCAGACCGGAACGGCGCAGAAAAGCACGCCGGTCCATCGTCGGTAGTGCCACCGACAGGCCGCGGCGCAAACCGTGAACAAAGGAAGAATGATCGCTTGGGCTGACAACGCCCGATTTCTTGGTCAACAGCATGACAGTCTCCAATCAGGAAGGTGGGCGGAACTCAGACCAGCGTGGTCTTGTAGTACTGTTTGACGTGCTCGCTCAGGCTGTAGCCACCGCCTTTTTCCGGAGCTGGCCTGGCTGGTGGCGTGACGGCCGCTGGCGCTGGCGTCTTGAGCCAGGCCGTTGTGGCCACTGCAGCACCTACTGCCGAGGCAGAAAGAAAAAATCCGCGCCGCGAGGCTTTGGCTTGATTGTTTGGCATCCTGGTCTCCGACATATAGAACTCTTATGCAACCCACTTCATAGTGTAGGTACATCGGTCTTATGCCACAACGACTACCAGGCTTGATTCACCTAGGACAAACCCGCACTCACTTGACCGCCGTGCGCCTTAGATGATGCGAGACAAACCAGAGTCCGGCAACCGTCAGAACCACGCAAACCAGGAACGGCACGGCAAATTGCATCAGTGTCAGGTCCTCCCCCTTGATGACGCGTGTCATCAAGCTACTCTGGGCCAGCGCCGGCACCCACAAATGCCAGGGCGCCTCGCCGCTCTGGTTCAG
>CAIPGC010000051.1 GCA_903864505.1 uncultured beta proteobacterium
GTGTGGAAGCGCAGTAATGCGTTAAGCTAACTGATACTAATTGCTCGTGCGGCTTGACCCTATAACTTTGATTCACCCAAGTTCAGTAATGAACATGTTGTGCTTCAAGGAAGTTATGCCAAGTTGACGCATTCAAAATAACTGCGCAAGCAGTGTCGTAAAACCGACAAGCTGATTAGCTCTATAAATTGGTCGTCTTGACCCGTTCAAGATGGCAAAAAGTTATGCCTGATGACCATAGCGAAGTGGTACCACTCCTTCCCATCCCGAACAGGACAGTGAAACGCTTCTGCGCCGATGATAGTGCGGATTCCCGTGTGAAAGTAGGACATCGTCAGGCTATTAAACCGAAAACGCCCCATCAATCGATGGGGCGTTTTTTTTGGCCCTTACTTCCCGACCCGCAACTCCCGTCGAAGCACCTTTCCGACATTCGACTTGGGCAACTCGTCGCGAAACTCAATATATTTGGGCCGCTTGTAGCCAGTCAGATTTTGCTGACAGTACTTCGCCACATCTTCTTCCGACAAATGGGGGCTGTCCTTGACAACAAACGCCTTGATGGCCTCTCCCTGTTTCGCATCCGGGATGCCAATCACAGCGCATTCCAGCACCCCATCGCACAGTGAAATCACGTTTTCCAGTTCACTTGGGAACACATTGAAGCCGCTGACCAGAATCATGTCCTTCTTGCGATCCACAATCTTTGTGTAGCCGTTCTCATCCATGATCCCAATGTCGCCGGTGCGCATGAAACCGTCGGCGGTAAACGCGTTCTTGTTCTCCTCGGGCTGCTTGTAGTAGCCGGTCATGACGTTCGGGCCACGGATGCAGATTTCACCTGAAGCGCCCTGGGCCAGAGAGTTGCCGTCGTCGTCCTTGATGGCGATGTCGATGCTTGGCAGAGGCAGACCAATCGTGCCCGAGAACTCTTTCGCCGTGACCGGGTTGTTGGTTCCGATGGCGCAGGTTTCGCTCATGCCCCAACCCTCCACCATCGGACAGCCCGTCACCTCCATCCAGTGCTTGGCCGTGCCAGCGAGCGCTGCCATGCCACCGGCCTGGGAAACGCACAGGTTGGAAAAGTCCACCGACTTGAACTGCGGATGTTGCAGCAGCGCATTGAAGAGCGTGTTGACCGCCGGCAAAAGATGAAACGGCCGCTTCTTCAGCGTCGCCACGAAGCCGGCAAAGTCTCTCGGGTTCGGAATCAGCGTCAGCAGCGAGCCCGCCCGAATGGACAGCAAAGACAGCGTCAGCGCGAAGATGTGATACAGCGGCAGCGCCGCAATGCTGTTGCTTTTTCGGATATCACCAATCCGTTCAAGGGCCGGTGAAAACCAGGCCTCAGCCTGCAAAACAGCGGCCACGATATTGCGGTGCGTCAGCACAGCGCCCTTGCTCAATCCGGTGGTGCCACCGGTGTACTGAAGGAAGGCAATGGAATCCAGCGTAGTGGGCGCTGACTTAAACGGCCTTGCTGCACCTTGCGCCAGCGCCTGTTTGAAGGACGTGGCAGACTGCCCCTCCGCAAGAGTCAGCTTGTAGGCTGGCACCATCTTGGCCAGATGCCGGACGGCAAAAGTGATCCACCTGCCGTACCAAAACCCGAGCAGATCGCCCATCGACGCCACCACCACATGTTTGATCGGCGTGTTGCCAATCACTTCTTCCAGCGTTGCAGCAAAATTCTCCAACACCACGATGACCGTGGCGCCAGAGTCCTTGAGTTGGTGCTCCAGTTCACGCGCGGTGTAGAGCGGGTTGACGTTGACGCAGGTGTAACCGGCCCGCAACACCGCCGACATCGTGACCGGAAACTGTGGAATATTGGGCAGCATGATGGCCACCCGTGCATCCGGCTCCAGCCCTTTGCTCTGCAACCACGACCCCAGCGCGGCAGACAAATGATCGAGTTCGCCATAACTCATCCAGCTTTCCATGCAAACAGCAAACGGGCTCGCTGCATTTTTCTGAAAAGACTCTTCCAGAAGATGCGTCAGCGACCGATACTCGTCCGGCTGCACCTCATGTGGCACGCCCGGGGGATAACTCTTGAGCCAGATTCTTTCCATAGCGATTCCTTTGTGCCTATTTTCAGGCCTGAGTAGCGGGTGCTGCTACCGGGCTTGCCCCAGTAGCAGGGCTAATTTCGTCTCGCAGGCGACAGCGCTGGCATCAAACAGTCCATCAATCAAGGCCGCTTCACGCTCCCTGACCGTGGCCAGAAAATGGCCTGCTCCATCACCTTGACGTGCCATCTCGGCAAAGGTGTCAAAACCGGACTCCAGAAACCGTTGCAAGGACCCCATACCGGCCAGATTGGCGGGCTTGCGCATCATCTTGAGCATCATGCGAAGGCCGCGCGTTCGCGTCAGCCGGTCAAGTTCCTGTCCAACGCTGAGTACCGTGCGCAGCTGCGCATTGCGCTCATCACGTCGCCCCACGCAGCGCCAAGCCCTCACGTAGCGTGTAACTTCCGCCTGATCAGCAAGGCGCTGCCAGTGTTGCGCCATGGCCAGATCCAGATCTTCCGTCTGGCGATGCAGTTGTGCCAGCGACACGGCGGTCTGAACCACCTGCTCCGGAAAGAGTCGCTCCAAGGCACCGGCAATGCGCGCAAACTGCGTATCGCGCTCCGAATAGTCCTTCTCGCTGTAAAGCTCCTGCAGAAAAAACAGAGCGGCAGACCGGTAGTGCTCGGAGTTCAGAA